>JABLXG010000009.1 GCA_013178165.1 Anaerolineae bacterium | reverse complement strand
AAGCCGAGTGCGCTGAGGGCATGCATCGCTGGGCGGATCAGCATCGTATCGCGCGGGCTTACAAGAAGAACGAACAGGCTTTCATTGAAGCCTTCAACGGCACGCTGCGCCGTGAGGAGTTTGGCGCTCTCAAGTTCCGGGGCGATGAATTGGAGCTGGCCCAGCAGTATGCCGATGCTTTTCTCAACTACTATCACCACCGGCGCCCCCATCTCTCACTCGGCATGCTCACGCCCGCTCGTTTCGCTGAGTCGCATTTGCCTTGAGAGAATGCGCTTAGTTGACGAGGTCAGGGCAGTATGCTATCATGCAGGCGTTTTTATGCTGAGACTCTATATTCGCCCTGTATTCGCCTGAGGATTCTTGTCGCGTTACGGATTGAGATCACGTTGCCTGGAGGCTTATCGCCCCCGGACGTTTTGTGTGGATGAGGCGGAGGAGCAGGATCTATGGCCAAGTCGCGGACCGAATTGATGGTGGATCGCCTGCGCGAATTGCAGGCCAGTACGCCTGATATTGAAGCATCAGCTGTGGTAAGCGTAGACGGTCTGATCATGGCTTCTTCCTTGCCGCAGGGCATTGAGGAAGATCGGGTGTCCGCGATGTCGGCAGCGATGATTTCGCTTGGCGAACGCATTGCCGGCGAACTGGGGCGGGGAGACCTAGAGCAGGTCTATATTCGGGGCGATAGTGGATATGTGATTTTGATGGCGGTTGGTGAAGAGGCGGTACTGACCTCTTTGATTCGGCAGAATGCCCGGCTGGGGCTGATTTTCCTGGATATGAAACGAGCTGCGGATGATCTGGAGAATCTGGTCTAGGCTGGCAGTACTGATGGGAATGTTTTTGGGGACCTTGTGGCGGGTTACATCCATAGCCAACTTGAGCGGGGAGCGGCTGGTAAAGCTGACCTCCCCGTTTCTTTGTAGTTCGAACTGGTCTAAGTTTTCGGGGAGCTGGACGCATTATGACGCGTTTCATCTTTTTCACGGGTGGCGTAGTAAGCTCGGTTGGCAAAGGCGTGACGGCAGCTGCACTTGGCCGAATTCTTAAGGCGCGGGGGGTGAAGGTCGCCATCCAGAAGCTAGACCCTTATCTGAATGTCGATCCCGGTACGATGAGTCCTTACCAGCATGGGGAAGTGTTTGTCACCGCTGACGGGGCTGAGACTGATCTGGACCTGGGGCATTACGAGCGTTTCATTGACGAGAATGTCAGTCGTCACTCCAATGTCACCGCAGGGCAGATCTATGCTGAGGTAATTAACCGGGAGCGGCATGGCGATTTCCTTGGTGGAACTATTCAGGTAATTCCGCACATCACCAACGAGATTAAACGGCGGATTATCCGGATGGCTACTGAAAGCAATGCCGATGTGTTGCTGGTTGAAGTCGGCGGCACAGTTGGCGATATTGAAGGGTTGCCGTTTCTGGAGGCGCTGCGGCAGATGCGCATGGACGTTGGACGTGACAACGTTTTGTATGTGCATGTCACGTTTCTGCCGTATATCGGCGCTACCAGGGAGCTAAAGACCAAACCCACCCAGCACAGTGTTCGCGAACTGCGCAGCATCGGTATTCAACCAGATGTGATCATCACACGTACTGACTACCCGGTGAGCAAAGAGGTCACCGACAAGGTGGCGCTGTTCTGCGACGTTGAGCCGAATGCCGTCATCCCTCTCCAGACTGCGGATTTGTTGTACGAAGTCCCTTTGCTTCTGGAGGACGCTGGTCTAGGCGATTATGTGGTTCGCCAGCTTAAGCTGGATGCTCAACCGGTTGATCTGAGCGAGTGGCGCCGTCTGATCAAGCGGATGCGAAACCCAGAGGGGACTGTTCGGATCGCTTTGGTGGGCAAGTATGTTGAGCTTCGTGACGCATACATCAGTGTGAAGGAAGCGCTTTACCATGCGGCTATTGCCCATGGCCGGTCACTGGAGATTGACTGGATATCTGCGGGCGATCTGGAGAAAGGCAAGGGGTTCGATTTACTGGAAAAGGCGGATGGGATTGTCGTGCCTGGAGGGTTTGGCGAACGCGGGATTGAAGGCAAGATCATGGCTGCGCGGTGGGCCAGGGAACACAAGGTGCCTTACCTGGGGTTGTGCCTGGGTATGCAGGTGATGTGTATTGAGTTTGCGCGGGCGGTACTTGGGTACGAAGACGCCCATAGTACCGAGTTTGAGACCGGTACTTCGACGCCAGTAATCGATCTAATGCCTGACCAGCGCTCTATCGAGGACCTGGGCGGAACGATGCGGCTGGGGCTGTACCCGTGCGAGCTGGTCGAAGGAACGATCGCCCAGCGGGCCTATGGCAAGAGTCTAATCGAGGAGCGGCACCGACATCGCTTTGAGTTCAATAATGCCTATCGCGAGGCCTTCATCCAGGGTGGGATGCGCTTCAGCGGTCTAAGCCCGGATCACCGGCTGGTCGAAATCGCTGAACTGGCCGATCATCCTTTTATGGTTGGCAGCCAGTTTCACCCTGAATTTGGCAGCCGACCGAATGCGCCACATCCGTTGTTCAAGGCTTTCGTTGGTGCTGCGCTTGAGTATCAGAGAGCACAGAGGTAGACCTCGGCCTATGCCCGCTGCACTGGCGTGAAGGAGATTAGCATATGCCGGACAGTCACGGCGAGCCTCTCGATCTGGAAGACCTGTGGGCAGGGATTCTCAGTCGCAATACCGCGCTCATTGTGCAAGTCTGGCGCGCTCTGGAGCGAGAGGACCGCATGCATATCTGGCGGCACCTGCATCGTATGGCTCATGAAGCAGGGTGGACGGAACCGCAGCGCGTCTCAGCCCGGTATGCGCTGAGCGCGCTGCGTAGCAACCGGCTTGCTCCTGATGAGGACTGACTGCGCCTAGCCCTCGGCGGATTCGATACTGATGACGTGCGGGCGAGCCTCATCGCTCTTGGGGATGGTAATGGTCAGAATGCCATCCTTCAAGCTGGCTACGGCCTCTTCTGCTTTGACTGGCCGGGGAATGGTGACAGTACGGCTAAACCGGCCATGCCGGCGCTCCCGGCGAAGATAGGTAACTGCTGGCTGTTCCTGCTCGGCAGTTTCGCGTGTCTCGCCCCGAATCGTTAGCACATTGCCGGTAAACGAGACCTCAATATCGTCAGCGTGTATTCCGTGCAAGGGGCCGGCTTCGACAACTACAGCTTCTTCTGTTTCGTAGATGTCAACGGGAAGCATGCCGCCGCTTACTGAGGTAAATCCTTCTTCCAGGAACCGACCCATACTTTCACGGAGATTGCCAAGCTCCCGGCGGGGATTCCAGCGTCGAAGATTCACCATCCTGTTGCTCCTCGTGTTTCACCTGTGACCGCACTGCGTGTTCCATCTAGCAATACGCAACCCACGGCCTAGAGTTGCGTGGAACAGCGACGGGGATGAGTAGGGCGGGGCTGGCTAGTGCGTTACTGGGCGCGGTCAATGAGAGCGATGAGATGCCGCAGCACCTGGCGCACACTGGCTTTCTGGATAGCAATACAGGGTATTACAGTGGTGGTCTGGCTGATATCAGCATCGCGCCGGATTTGCGCCAGCGGCAGTGTGTCACGCAGATCGGTCTTGTTAGCCACAAGCAGGTAGGGCACACTGTGGAACGCGGAAAAGATGCTGATCAGTTCCCCGGCGGCAGGGAAAGATGCTGGATCGGTACTGTCGATGAGCACAATGAACCCGTGCATTTCCCTGGCCAGTATTTCCCACATGAAGTCAAATCGCGCCTGACCGGGTGTGCCGTACAGGTGCAAGGTCTTGCCATCCAGCACCACGCGCCCGTAATCCATGGCAACGGTGGTCAGTGCCTTGACTCCGCGCTCTGTTGACGTAAGGCGTCGCTCAGTCGTCACCACATCGATATCGGAGATGGTCTTTACGAACGCAGTCTTGCCGGAATTAAACGGGCCGGTAACAACGATCTTGTAGGCGCCGGACACGGGTTTCTCCTTGCCGAAGAAGTGCTCTGACTGAGGGAATAGGGATACCTCGCAAACCAGACTAATCAGCGTCCTTTCCAGGCGAGGCTGCTTCATCGCGCCCACTGCGGAAATCCACGAATCGATAACCTACCCCGCGCTCAGTGAGAATGTATTTGGGGTTGGAGGGGTCTTCTTCAATCTTCTCCCGCAGATAGTTGACATACAGCCGCACATAGTGTGCTTCGTCGCGGTATTCGTAGCCCCAGACTTTAGCCAGAAGCTGCTCATGGGTGACTGTCCAACCGGCGTTTTCCACCAGGTGATAAAGCAGGCGGTATTCTGTTGGTCTGAGCTTAATACGCTGGCCAGCAACAATCACCTCTCGCGTATTGAAATCAATGCTCAGCCGATCATCGATCTTGAGGACCGCTTTCTCAGGCGAACTGGCAGGCGTTTCAACGCGGCGCAGGACAGCCCGAACACGGCTGGAAAGCTCCCTGGGGCTAAAAGGCTTGGCAATGTAATCGTCCGCGCCGAGTTCAAGACCATATACCCGATCATCTTCCTCGCCTTTGGCTGTCAGCATGATCACCGGGATGTTCGAGAATTCGCGCAGAATCCGCAGTGTCTCGAACCCATCAAGTTCTGGCATCATGACATCCAGAATGACGAGATCGGGCAGACTGGTACGGATGATCTCAAGCGCCTCAAGGCCATTAGAGGCTTCTAGCACCTGGAAGCCCTCCAGTTCGAGGTTCATACGGATGAAGCCAATCATTCGGGCTTCGTCGTCAACAACCAGTATGCGCTTGGCATCACGCGGCGCAGGGCGGGGCGGTTTGGCGGTCATGGTTTTGTTACTCTTTTCCGTCTATTCGCGGTAGAAGCCGTAGATCTCTTCATCTTCTTTGCCGGGCAGGATCTCAATGAAATTGATGCGCCACCATGGGAAGATTACCTGATTGACCTCTGGCAAGAGGTTGCGAACTTCTTTGCCGTCACGGTAGCGCGGATTGCTGCCAAAAATGAATTGATCCTTGGGGTCCGGTAACTCTTCAACATCGACAACGATGGGTTCTTCTCCGGCAACGTGCAATAGCAGTGAGATGGTCATGGTGTGGCGCCTCCCCTGAGCAGCCTTTCGGATCCCCTCAAATTACTTGAAATAGATATGCAGAACGAGTTGACCAAGCCGGATCTCGTCGCCATCGCGCAGCACCCTGGGCTGCTCAGGAGTCAGCCGCTGTCCGTTGAGGTAAGTGCCGTTGACACTGCCCAGATCAACCAGGGTGAGGGTATCCTCCCCGCGCCGTATGGCCGCATGGTGCCGCGAGATGCCTTTTTCCAGAGCGCCAAAGGGGGTCAGGTCCAGGTCAGGTCGACTCTGACCGGTTGGATCGAGTCGGCCAAGGATCGTCTCCTGTTGGGGCTGCAGGACAAGCGGTTCGGCTGCATCACGAATGTGGATGATGATCGAGGCGTCGCGGCTAAAACGGGCCGTGCCCCAGGTGGCCTTCATACCGAGTTCATCAGGCACATTCTGAAGCTGGCGAGTGGTTCTGGCGCTTCCGGCTTCGCCGAAAAGGGTTTGCCCACACTCCTCACAGAAGAGTGTGCCTTCGCGGTTATCGTGTCCACAGTACGGGCAATTCTGCATTTGTGCTTCCTTACGGATGTCTGGATAGCTTTACTCTTGTGAAGATGGTTGTTCTGGTATGTCCATGCCAGGCGCGGGCAACAGCAGTGCCCTGGTGCCGTATTTCAGTTTCTTTTGACCTTCTTCGGATAACATAGTTGTCCTGGCTACCCGGCGGGCTTCGGCCAGCGCCGCGTGGGCCAGCGCTTCCTGGCCGTTCTCGAAAAGGCGCGTGGCCAGATTCTCCAGTTGGCGCGTAGCCTGAAAGATGTCACCCCGTAGGATAGCTTCCTGTGCCTTCGCCTGCATACGGTAAAGTGTCAATTTGCCCAGCGCTTCCATAATAGCTACTGGCGGACTTTCCTGTTCTGCTGTCTGCGCAACTTCAACGGACAGGTCGCTGACTACTTTGTATCCGACTTCATCGGCGGAAAGCACGTCGCCGGTTACGTCAAGGCGTAGAACAGTTCGAAAACCTTCTTCGCTGAGAGGGGGGACCTGCAACTGAAGAATCACGTGAATAGACTGGTTACTTTCCAGGCTTCCCAGAGGGATGCTGGGCAGTTTGGCCGGCAGGGGTTGAGCGCTGGGCGTGATCTTGAAGGCGTCTTCCAGCACGATGTCGGCGTCCGGGGCAACTGAAAGCTGCAGCCTTTCCACAAAGGCATCTCCCAGGCTGCGAACCTGTTTATTCAGAAACTGTTCAATTACAGCCGGCGAATTGATGTAAGTTGATGTCCCACCGGTTCGGGAGGCCAGGTCATCCAGAAAGGCGTCGTTCCATTCTTCGCCGATGCCCATGGCGCTGATCGAGATTCCCTCCAGGCTGATCTCGTGCGCCAGGCGCAGGCACTTTTCCTCATCGCCGTAAGTTTGCCCATCAGTCAGTAGAATGAGATGGTTGACACGCTTGCGATCAAAGGCTCTGCGGAGCTGCCTAACGCCTTCCTGCATACCCTGGAAGATTTCGGTGCCGCCACTGGCCTGCATCATACTAACCAGCGCTTTTAATGCCGATTTTTCCTGAACGGATGTGGGTTCAAAGACAACTTCAGCCCGGTCGCTGAATGAGATCAACGCCAGGATGTCATCGGGGCGCATGGTATCGATGATTCTGTAGACGGCCTGTTTGACTCTGTCCAGGCGCGTTCCTTTCATCGATGTGCTTCGGTCTACTACCAGAGCGAGGTTGAGCGGCGCGCCCTCTTCTGCACGAAGCGCGTAACGTGGATTCGGAGCAATCTCTACCAGGATATAGAGCACCTGTGGCTCATCCAGCACCCTGAGGGCACGCCGGCTGGGTGTGACATAGGTGCTGAAATAAGTTGGGATGCCGCCCTGCTGCCTGAGGGCACGATCGTATTCGGCCCGGCTTTGTTCGTTACCCAGCACTTTGTAAGCTTCAGCGACATCCCGAAACTGGAGTGCTGCGGCGGGATTGGGGTTGGTGTCAGGATGCAGGCGCTGCGCCGCATGCCGGTAAGCAGTCTGGATAGCTTCAATGTCGGCGTCTGGGGTGACTCCCAGGATTGCGTAGTAATCCCGTATGGCTTTCATGGATGCAACCGCTTCTATCTGGCCTCGTTACCATGACGGTGACAATGCCCCACGTGCTTGCTGGAGGCTAACCGGGGGCATGCAGCAAAATCACAGAAATATTATCAGGGCCGCCGTGTTCATTTGCAGTTGCAATCAGCCGATCGCAGGCGTGTTGTGGCGTTTCTGAGTCCAGAATGATCCTGTGAACCACTGTTTCAGGGACTGTATTCCACAGGCCGTCACTGCACAACAGCAAGTAGGAATCAGCTGGAAGGCGTCGCGTGACTGCGTCAACTTCCAGATTATCACTCTGGCCAATTGCGCGATAGAGCACGTTTTTCTGCGGATGGAGCGCCGCTTCTTCCGGCGTCAGCTGGTCGAGTTCAATCAGCCGTTGCACCAAGGAGTGATCGCGGGTGATTTGTTCGATACCGTACTCGCGCGTGATCAGATAAGCACGGCTGTCACCGACATGCACAATGTGCACGAGGTCTCCAATGACAACAGCGGCAGTGACGGTTGTTCCACCTTCCGGTACGTGCTTTGACACAATGTCACTGGAAGCCCGAACGGCTTTCGTGAGGATTTCTGTCAGGAAAGACGGACCGGAATAGATTTCCTCGTAGCGCGGCGTTAACATTGGCAGAAAGATCTGCCGGGTCACCTGTTCGGCCAGAATCTGGGTCGCAATGGTCGCTGCTTTTTCTCCGTGGTGATGCCCGCCCATGCCATCAGCAACAATGAACAGACCGAAATCCGGGATGCTATCAGCATTGCCTTGCGAGGCGAAGAAGGTCAGGATGGCGTCCTGGTTGTTAGTCCTGACCTGGCCGACATCGGTGCCATGCCCGTACGCGATATGCTGGTTTGGCCGGGAAAGCGCTGTTTCCAGGTTAGGTAGCTGGCGGGTGACACCAAGCGCCGCAGTATCTGACGGGGTCTCCACTGTAATTTCGGTACCAACGCCTGGGATGCTGATGGTCTGTGGTTCGGCGCTCTCTTCGGCAAGTTCAGGTTGAGCCTCCTGAGATGTGGATGATGGCGGAACTTTGTGGCCCAGCAGACGACGGATGATGTTCATAGTGCCTGGTATCTCCCCGGCCTTTAGGCCGGTAGTGCATAGACATAATGATCAGAGGAACCGATATATACAACGTTGTCAACCACTTCAGGGGAGGACGCTACCGGGCCTTCCGTGCAGAAGCTCCAGTTCAGCTTTCCGGTCTTGGCATTGACCGAGTAGACGTGGCGGTCAACACTGCCGATGTAGACAGAGCCATTGGCTATTGCTGGAGATGAGGTGATCTGGTTTTCGGTCGTGAAGCGCCAGCGTTCCTTGCCACTTTCGATATCGAGGGCGTACAGGTTGCCGTCCACCGAGCCTACGAAGACCGTCTTGGTCACCGGGTCAACTGTGGGGCTGGACCAGACTGGTTTCTGGGTTCGGAAGCGCCAGATGCTGTAGCCGGTCCGGATATCAACCGCGTAGATATGCCAATCACTGGACCCAAAATATGCTACGCCCTCGTATACCGCCGGGGAGGATGTCACTCCGCGTTTTGCCCTGAATCGCCATTTGGGAGCACCGCTCAGATCGAGGCCAACAACTTCGCCAGCTTCAGAGCCGAAGATGATGTATTCATCGGTCACATATGGGCGCGAGCGGATTGGGGCGGAGGCATCGAACCTCCACAACACGCGGCCATTGCCCTTGGCGGCGTACAGTTTGCCATCATCACTACCAAAGAAGACATGGCCATGCGCCACGCGGGCCGTACAACGCACTGGCCTGTCAGTTTTAATAGTCCACACGATACGCCCGGTGCGCATTTCGATGGCATAAACAATCGAGTCTTCTGAGCCAATGATGACAACCTGGTTCTGGGGGTCAACAACAGGCGACGCTGCCAAGCCGCCCTCCGTGGCGAACTTCCACCTGAAGGCGCCGTCTGTAGCCTGCAGGGCATACAGGTTGTTATCGTAAGCTCCTACATAGACCGTCCCGTTGTAGACCGCGGGCGAGGAGCGGATCTCATCCTCGCAGCGGAATCTCCAGATCGGCGTTATGGATGACCCTTCACCGGCTACAAAGCCATCTTCAGAAGCGCCGATCGCTCCGGAGCTTACTTCGATACGTCCGGGATGGACCAGTGCCTCAAGCGCTTCTTTCATCTCACGGGCGGTCGCAAAGCGCTCGGTAGCATCATAGGCCAGCGATTTCATGATGATCCGCTCGAATTCCGGCGAAATCTGGGCATTGTATTTCCGGATGGGGCGTTCTGCGAAGCTGAAGGGTGGCTCAAGCCGGGGATCGCGGCGTGTAATAATGTGGTGGAGCGTAGCGCCAATGGCGTATATATCACTGGCCGGCGTTGCCTCGCCCTTATACTGTTCAGGTGCTGAATAGCCCTCCGTCCCGATCATGGTACCCTTCTGGCCGGACTCGAAAACCTTGGCAATGCCGAAGTCAATCAAGCGCACGTTGCCATGCTGATCAATCATGACATTAGAAGGCTTTACATCGCGGAAGATAATTGGCTCTGGCTCGTGCTCATGCAAATAAGCGATGACATCGCACAACTCAATAGCCCACTGGAGAATGGTCGATGGTGGAATCTTCTCCATCGGTACTGAGTTGAGGATGGCCTCGAGATCTTTGCCATTGATGAATTCCATGACCAGGTATACATGGTTAGACCCCGGAAAATAGTCGTAGATTTCTGGCATTGCCGGGTGGCTCAGCGAGGCCAGGATATTAGCTTCCCGTTCGAAGTTGCGGAGCGTAAGCTCTCTGATCTGGGGATCGGTTGCCAGGTTCAGCATTTCTTTGACCGCGACGTGGCGCACCACATCCGGAAAGCGCAGATCGCGGGCCTTGTACACGGAAGCCATGCCGCCGACTCCGAGGACTCCCACGATTCGCCAGCGATTCTGGAGCACCACCCCCGGCTGCAGCGAACTGCCCTGAGGATTGTCTGGCATGCGGCTCAATTTCTGCGTGTCAACCATTCGACGAAATCCTGGAAGAATCTTTTGATAATATTGCTGATGAGGTCTTGTGTATTATAGTAATTTAGCATTGTTCCTGCAATTGACATCGAGGTAGCCACAATGGCCAGCAGTTCCGCCACTTTGCTCAACGGGGGGCTGGCGCTTTATGTCCACATTCCGTTCTGTGAAAAGCGCTGTTCGTACTGCGCCTTCAATACATATGCTGGACTGGGTCGCCTGATTCCAGCCTATGTGAGCGCGTTGTGTCGTGAGGTTAACTGGATTGGCAGGGCGGCTGGTCGAAGACTGAAACTCGACACCGTATACTTTGGTGGGGGGACTCCAAGCCTGCTTTCGATCGAACAGCTGGCACAGATTCTTCAGACCATTAGCGCGGTTTTCCATGTACAGGATTCGGCTGAGATTACACTGGAGACTAATCCAGGGGGGCTTGATGCGGCATACCTGGCAGCAATACGCCGGTTGGGGGTGACGCGATTGAGCCTGGGAGCGCAGTCGGCGCATGCGGGCGAACTCGCCTTGTTGGGCCGGCGCCACGACTGGGCAGAGGTTGCCGTGGCCGTTCAAGCGGCCAGGTCAGCGGGTTTTAGTAATGTGAACATTGATCTGATCTATGGGGTTCCGGGGCAGACTCTGGCTACTTGGCGGGAAACGCTGGCTCAGGCTGTCGCGCTGGCTCCTGAACATATGTCACTGTATGGTCTGGGAATTGAGCCTGGTACACCCCTGTATCGCCGGGTGGCTACTGGCAAGCTGGTGGCTTTGGACGATGATCTGGCCGCGGATATGTATGATTACGCTACCGGTTACCTGGCCGAAGAAGGATTCGACCAGTATGAAATTAGCAACTGGGCCAGACCCGGATATGTTTGCCAGCATAATCTTCAGTACTGGCGGCGACTGCCATACCTGGGTGTTGGGGCAGGGGGGTATGGATTCGTAGAACCAGTCCGGTATGGCACGGTGGATCGTCCAGCGGAGTATGTGCGTTTGATGTCCGATCCTCGGATTGACTGCCTATCGATGGAGCAGTGCAGCCAGCAATTCCCTCTATCACCCGCTGTAGATCTGGCAAAGGTGGAGACTATCACTCCCCAGCAGGCGCGCGCTGAGACAATGATCCTTGGCCTGCGCCTGGTCAAAGAGGGAGTGTCTCGCCGTGATTTCGAAAGGCGCTTTGGTCAGCGGCTGGATGAATGCTACGGAAATGAACTGGCCAAACTCGAAGCCAGGGGGTTGTTGCAGTGTCTGGAAGATCGTGTTGTGTTGACCGCGCAAGCCCGATTGATTGCCAACCTGGCACTCAGGGAATTCGTGTAGTCATATACCCAAACTCAAAAACCACGCCCCAACAAAGCCTCCACCAACCACAGCAACACATCAGACACCCCTCCACCACCCAAACTACCAACAACTTCACCAACACGCTCCAAATACTGCTCCTCAAGCTTCACCGCATACTCTCGTGCACCACACTCACCCAGAATCTGCACACACCGCGCCACATCCATGTCAGACAGCCCTGGTTGTGCATAGATCTCACGCAACTCAGAACTCACCTCAAGCCCAAAGAGCACTGGCAATGTCTTCTTCTTAGACACAATATCTGTCACCGTCGACTTACCAGTCACACGCTGTTCCCCCCAGATTCCAAGAATATCATCCCTAATCTGAAACGCGACCCCCAGCGCATACCCAAACTCGCGATAGCGCTGCACCACTTTATCTGGCGCACCGGAGACAAGCGCCCCCATCTCCGCACTGGCGGCAATCAACGCCGCAGATTTCGCGCCAATCATTGCCAGGTACTCATCAACAGAAACAACTGATACACGCTCAAAAGCCATATCCAGATGCTGACCACGGGTCAATTCGAGGCCCGTTCGCGCAAACAGCGACATAGCCTGCAACACCCGGTACTCAGGAACCCCCCTCTCCACCAGGCTCCAGAGCGCCGCATAAGATAGAGCAAACATGGCATCCCCAGCATTAATAGCGCTTGAAACTCCCCATAACTTCCAGACCGAGGGACGCCCACGGCGCAGGGGGCTGCCATCCTCAATATCATCATGAATCAATGAGAAGTTGTGCAGCAACTCGATAGCAGCCGCTGCGGGAAGCGCCTGCTCCCACTTACCACCAGCGCTCTCTGCACTCAACAACACCAGCAATGGACGAACCTGCTTACCAGGATACACTTCAACCGCATGCCCATCTTCATCCACCCAGCCCAGGTGGTAACACAGCATACGGTCAAGCTCAGCCGGTCCGGGCGCAAAACGACCCACAAGTGAACGCATCTCACGGTTGAGCGCGTCCCGATAAACAGCTAGTTCTTTCCAGCGATCTTCCATCACGCCTCCAGAGGGGAGGGGGAATGAACCACAAGAGATACCTTCTTCAACGATGCAATATCTCCAGCGCCAGCACACAGCATAGCGATACGCAACTGGCGCTCCAGCAGTTCAATGAGTTCCAGCACAGCTTCAACAGATTGAGCAGCCACCTTCAGAAATGGGCCGGCCAACCCGGCGAGGTCAGCCCCAAGCGCCAGACACTTGGCAATGTCAACGCCATCCCGCAACCCGCCGCTGGCGATTAAAGGTATTGCAGGCGCCACCCCCCGGACGTAGATCAGGCTATCAGCGGTGGGAATACCCCAGTCAGCAAAACACGCAGCAACCTGTGCATAAAATGCATTAGGCGCCCGATGATACTCGACTTCACTCCATGAAGTACCCCCTGAGCCGGCGACGTCCAAAATGTGGACACCCGCGTCAATCAGCCGACGCGCCGCCTCCTCAGAAAGCCCCCAGCCAACTTCTTTAGCAATAACCGGCACAGGCAGCACGCGACACACCTGCTCAATCCTGTCTAGAAGACCGGCAAAGTTACCGTCACCTTCCGGCTGAACGGCTTCCTGTAGCACATTGAGGTGTAGGATAAGCGCATCAGCCCCAACCATGTCAACGGCTCGCTGGCAATGCTCCACACCATAACCATAGTTAAGTTGCACAGCCCCCAGATTCGCAAACAGCAGAATATCCGGCGCAACATCCCGCACCTGAAACGTCCAGGCTAAAGACGGATTCTCAATTGCTGCCCGCTGAGACCCCAGCCCCATCGCAATGCCCATTTGCTGAGCCGCAAGCGCCAGATTTCGGTTAATCCGGTGGGCTTCCTCGGTACCACCGGTCATAGACGAAATCAAGATAGGGGCTGCCAGACGCTTTCCCAGAAATTCTGTGTGCAAATCGATCTCAGTCAGGTTCAGCTCTGGTACAGCCTGATGTAGAAAACGATACCGCTCAAGGCCAGTCGTAAGGCGCGGAAATTGCACATTTTCCTCGAGGTTGATCCGGATATGATCCGCTTTGCGACTGGAAGTCAGCCGACTATCCGCAACTTCAGGCATGGGCGGGTGTTCCTTGCTATGTATTCGCAGCCAGAAATGCTACCAGCTTGCCTGATCCGTGTCAAAAGCCCCTTTCTCTGAAGCTAGAGGCTTGAGTGTCTCTGCATTGCGGGTATAATGACACCAGAACAGTGTTACACACAACGGAGGTACCTTCATGGCCGATAGTGTTGAAGAACGCGTCAAGGGCATCATCGTCGATCTGCTGGGCGTTGACGAAGAGAAGGTCGTGCGGGAAGCCCGCTTCCGTGAGGATCTTGAAGCCGATTCGCTAGATCTGGTTGAACTCATCATGGGCTTTGAGGAGGAGTTCGGCGGCGAGATCTCCGACGAGGAAGCACAGAAAATCACAACCGTTGGGGAAGCTATCGACTACATCTCCAGCCGCATGGTTGACTGATATCAACCGCTCTCAGGCCCATCGGCGCGTCACGGCACACACTGAACTCAGGCAGGGAAGCGGGCGGGGAAATCTGCCCGCTTTTCGGTTTTCAGGTGACAGTTTCTTGGCGGAGTGACAGCCGGATCAGGCAGGCGCCTGACGCAAGCGCCCCCAGCACGTACAGGAAGATGCCAGCGCCAAGCCTCATCGAGACCCCAAGTGTTGTAGTCAGCGGTGCGCTTGCGATGAGTCCGGCAATCGCACAGGCTGCGCCGAGAAACAGGGCCACTGCAGCCAGCCGTGGAATCCAGGCGGCCAGACGAGGCCGCGACACAATTGCTGCGACCATGATTCCGACGGCGACCAGGGCGATCCAGAATTGCTGACGGTAGTTTGGGTCCTCCTGCGCCGTCAGGAAAAAGTCGGCAGGGGGCAGGAGCATCAAGGTGAGGCAGACGGCAATCGCACCCTGGATGCAGGTAACCTGATGGTGATCCTGCCGGCCAACTGCTGCCAGCCAGATGGCTACGGCCAGCAGGGCAACACTGCTACGCAAGAGCAGCGATGGTAGCAGTGCTACTGGCCTATTACGGATTTCTGGCACGAGCGAAGTCCACTCTGCCAGATCGAATACCTGTGGTGAAAGCGCTGCTGCCGGATGCCATAGCCAGGGCAGAAAACAGGCTACAACGGCCAGCAATTGCGATCCCAGGCAAAGCCAGTCCATAGCGCAATGACGCTCTCTCATCGGCCGCTCGCGCCTTATTCCTGCCTGCCAATGATGGCGTTCAGGTGTTCCTGAATAGCCTCATCCTCGGCAGCCTGACGGTCAAAGAAGTCCACCATGAACTGGCTTCGCCGCTGGCGCAACGCCAGCGGCGCCACGGCACGGACATCCTGTACCTCAGCCACAATGCGGCCATCTGCCGCGGCGTGGGCGCGTGCCGCCTCAAACATCGTGTATTCCGCGCGGTGGGAATCCAGCTGTAGTTTGCGCACCAGTTCCAGGCCAGCACTCTGGGCATCCTTGGCCAGTGTCACTTCGCGCAGCAACTCCCGTGCTGCCATGACTTCCTCCCGCATTTCGTCCGTTGCGGCGGCCCATTCGGCGATGAAGCGACGCGGGTTAGCCCGGTAACGGCGGACCCGTTCGTAGACTTCGATCCTTTCGTTATCATCAGTCAATCCACGAACGGTCACCCGCAAGCCAAACCGGTCCATGATCTGCGGACGCAGGCGTCCCTCCTCTGGATTCATTGAGCCAATCAACACAAACCGCGACCGGTATGTTCCGACCATTGCTCCCCGGCGCACTGTATAGCTTCCCTGCGCTGCCGCGTCCAGAATCGCGTCGACGATGATGTCGTCAAGCAGATTTACTTCATCGATATACAACAGGTTTTGATCGGCCCGCGACAGTATGCCACGTTCCAGCTTGATGCGATTTTGCTGGATGGCGACGCGCTCATTGATGCCGCCCACAACATCCTCCAACCGGGCATTTAGAGGTAACTCAACCAGGCGGACTGGTTCAAGGCGGGTGATGGATTCACCGGCTGCCAGTTTTTGCGCGCAGAGGGGACAAACACCTGCTTCACCAAGACGCTCGTAATCTTCAGGCATGCACCCCTCAGGACAGGTGCTTACCAAGATGTCAGGTAGAATGCCGGTCAGGCTGCGCACACAGGTAGTCTTGCCTGTCCCCCGCGGGCCGATGAGCAACACGCCGCCAACAGCAGGATTGATCACTGCCAGCAACAGCGCCATGCGCATCTCAATCTGGTTGACAATCGCCAGAAAGGGGAACGGCAGATGTTCTGCCAGTCCGATATCAGGGATTGGCTCGCTTGTGTAGCGCGCCCCAGCTTCGGTCAGGATGCGTAGCAAAGCTGATGAAGGACCAGTGTTTTCTGATCGCGACGATGTGTTGCCCATAGCGTTATTTCTCCGCTCGTTCCTGCTTGCGACGCTGCTGACGCAATCGCGCTTCTTCGAACCGCTGCATTTCTTCCGGCGTCTCTGGAATCAGAGCGGGAACAGGATATGGACGATGATTCTCATCGATTGCCACGTAGACCAGGTAAGCCATATTAGTTCTGGTGCGTCTTCCCGTGATCGGATCTTCCGCGTCAACCAGCACCCGTACCTCCATCGACGTCCGGCCTGCATAAGTCAGTTCCGCTTGAAAGGTGACCAGATGGCCGACCGTGATCGGCTCCAGGAAAGTTAGCGAGTCGATTGCTACGGTGACAACTGGACGGCGGGCATGGCGCATCGCCGCCACAGCGCCTGCCTCGTCCGCATACTTCATGATCACACCGCCGTGCACGTTGCCCAGTGCATTGGCGTTATCAGGCCCCATCATCAAACCGAGAGTCACGCGGGACTCTGCAATTGTCCGGCCTTCCATGACTTTTCTCGCTTCCGCCTATACGGTCGTTGTGCTGGATTATAGCACTCGCGCGACCGACAACATTTTCAGGGCCGACCCTCCAGCAGAGATGCATATACCTCCACAAGCTGGATCGCGGCTCGTTCCCAGGTAAAGCGGGCTGCCTGCACGTATCCGCTTTCAACCAGCCGGACAGCTAGGGCCGGTGAAGCTATAAGCTGCTTGATGGCATCTGCAATGGCTTCTACACTCAGAGGATCAACCAGCAAGGCCGCGTCCCCGGCGACTTCAGGAATCGACGACACCCTTGAGGCAATAACAGGCGTACCACAGGCCATCGCTTCCAGAACGGGCAGTCCGAAGCCCTCGTACAATGAGACATACGGCACTGCCACCGCGGCGCTATACAAGGCAGGCAGGTCGTTATCCTGGACAAAGCCGATCAGGTGGATCGCTGAGTCAAGCCCCAGACGGCTGATCGCCTCATAGATAGGGTCGTCCAGCCAGCCGCGACCGCCAGCAATAACCAGATGCAGGTCGGGAAACTGCGCACGTACGTGCGCCAATGCCTCGAACAACCTCACATAGTTCTTACGCGGTTGCACTGTCCCAACGGTAAATAGAAAAGGCCAGCCGCCCAGACCGTATTTGCCCAGAGTTGCCTGCAGAAGCTGTTGGTCAGTTATGCGGCGGAAGGCGCGGCTCACGCCACTCAGCAGGACGGTTATTTTCTCCGACGGTGTTTGATAAAGCTCCACCAGGTCATCTTTGGTTGCCTGGGAATCCGCCAGGATGTGGTCTGCCCGGTTGACCGATCGCGGTACTACCCGATCCAGATATCGCTTGAGCGCTGGACTTGTGGCTTCGGGGAGGTGCACGAATGATAGATCATGCACTGTCAGGAGCGTTCGCGTTCGGCTGTGAGTAGGTGGCAGCACGAAATCAGTTGCATGAAACAGATCTATGTCCCCTGTCCAGCCTTCCACCGGCCAGGGAATGCGTGCGCGATGCCAGAGGCGAGCAAGCCAGGGCGGGGAAATCCGTGTGGGACACCAGCGGAAATTGTGTCCGGGGATAGGGGGCAGGGGATGCGCCGCATGGACTCCTGCGACAAACAGCCGGTAATCTGTTGTACCGTCTACATCCGCCAGGCTGGCTACCAGCTCGCGAACGTAACGCCCGATGCCGCCTCCCTGATCATAGGCAGGGGTATAGTCAATGCCGATCACAGCCATGGGGGATCAATCTTCGGGCCACAAGCGCTGGAGATAGATGAGCAGATCGTCCGGCGTGATGGGTTTGACGAGATAGTCGGTAGCGCCCGCTATCAGACCTCGTTGCCGGCTAGCGAAATCCGCTCGCGCTGAAAGCACGACGATCGGCAGACGCAAGTAAGCTGGATTCCGGCGAATCTGCGCGATAACATCAACACCATCCATGTCGGCCATCATGATATCCAGAACAACAAGGTCTACCGGCTGAGCCTTCAGGAATTCCAGTGCACTAGGCCCTGAGTAGGCAATGTGGGCAGTGTAGCCGTGCTTTTCCAGCGTCGTGGCAAACAACCTGCAGAGCAGCGGATCATCATCAACTACCAGGATCTCTCTGCTCACGGGCGTTCCCTATCACTCGCTACTGCCAACAACGCTGTTACGTAACGTCATTATACGTCCAGTAGCGGTTGACGAAGAAGTTCCAGAACATCACCAGGAATACGGCCAACGCCTGTGCCAGATTGGTGCCCAGTTGATTCTGCAGGGCCAAGTCGGTGATTGTACCCGGCGCCAGGGTATTGACAGCACCCGCTGCCGCCGCCCCAAAAGGGAAATATGCGATCGCCACGATCCCCAAGCGGAACAGCCAGCCCGCAATATTGACCAGAAAGAACTGCACAAGCTGGCGCAACACCGGTCGAGAACGGGAATCGGGGTAAGTCCAGAAGCGATTCCAGATGAAATTGCTGGTGATAGCCGCCGTGAAGGCAATGCTCGTCGCCAGCATGACCGGCAACGACGCGTCATCAGAGGGTCGGAGCAGGGTCAACTGGAGCAGATTCAGCGTCCCAAAGTCCACGACGAAGCCAATGGCTCCGACGATGAAGAACTTGATGAATCGCTCCAGCTCTCTGGCTTTACGGCCGCCAAAGCGCGTGCTTACAGCGCGGATCGCTGCATTGGGGGAGGGAAGACTCATGCTATTTCACGCTTCCACCTGATTGTTCAATGACCACAGTACTGCCAGCAATCCCAGCAGGCAACCAACATGGAGGAATATGTTGTTGACATAGAGCTTATCAACAAGGCTATGCACGGCGATATATGTCCACACCCCCAGCAAGCCTACACACCACCCCCGCTCAATTCCGTAGCTGCGACGCCACTGCCTGATAGTGAGCGCAAAGATAGCTACCCAGGCCAGCAGGTAAGCACTCAGGCCGATAATGCCGGTTTCTGCGAGCAGGTTCAGGTAATAGTTATGGGCATGGCCGAGCGGATTCTGCCACTCCATCAGGGCGTACGCGAAATACGCCTGCTCGTAGTTATCGAATCCAACGCCTAGCCAAGGATGTTCACGGGCCATCTCCAGCGCTGACTGCCAGTGAGCTATACGCTCCGTGACAGCATAGTTGCTATCAGTCAACTCAACACCGCGCACATCCGTCACAGTCACCAGTTCCTCGGAGAATCCAATCAGCCGGCCGCTGATGGATTCCGGTATCCAACCGTTTGACCAGGCTATGACAGTAAGCGGGACAAGGATGGCGACGAGCAGAACGCTCCTGATCAATGAGCGTGGTATAAAGAACACCATCACACCGGCGGAAACCACAAAACCCATCCATGCGCCACGGCTCCAGGAAGCCAGCAGACCGGCCAGAATCAGGGCAGCCGTCGCTGCATAGAAGGTAAACCCAAACACGTGAAGGGGGGCGACTTTCTTAAATCCCTGCCGATACTGGAAGACACGCCGTAGTTCAAACAGGTATCCCAGGGCCGCCCCGGCGGCCATGGCCAGCGTGATGCCCATAAAAGCACCGAAGGGGTTGGGCTGGCCAAACGTGCCAAACGCCCGAAAGTGTGTATCGTCCAGAATTCGCAGATGCTCGACACCTGATCCGCCGAAGAACTCGTACAGGCCGACAAGTGCCTGCACACCTCCAGTGAGCACCATAGCGCAGACGAGCCAGCCTGCGTTATCCCGCCTGAACAGGTCCAGACACAACGAGATCAGGAGCAAGATCGCTACCCACTTAGATGCTTCGGCGAGGGCGTTACCAGGCGCTACAGCGCCAGGGATGCTCAGTGCCGCAGCACCAACAAATAACGCAACAGGTACCTGAACCTTACTCAGAGGCAGGCGGAGTTCTTGTCCTGACGCTACGCGCGTGACAACCCAGACAAGCAACAGCCCAATTAACGCCAGTTGTCCGATATCGCCTGGCAATGAGGCGGGCGCTTCAGTCTCGATCAATGCTTTCAGAGGGGCGGTAATCAGCAGCAATACCACTGCACCAATTGGCTCTATGAATACCAGTACCGCCAGGCTGATCAGCCCCAGCAACAGAATTGCTGATTGCAGCGGCAGCAGTGCGACAGCTACGCCGGCGAGACCTGCTATCAACAAAAGCAGGATTGACCCCGTCAGCGCCCAGATTCGCCCGACAACAGCGCTCACATCAATTCCCTAAAATATCTGATGGTCATTTCCAGCCCTTCAGGCAGGCTGACGCGCGGTTCCCAGCCCAGCAACTGCCTGGCGCGGGTGATATCGGGTTGACGTTGCTGAGGATCGCCAGCAATGCGGGCTTGCTCCTGAAAGGTGATCCCGGCCGGGTTCTGGGTCAACTGGTTGACCAGACGGGCAAACTCAATGATGTTCATTTCGGTCGGATTGCCAAGGTTGACCGGATCATGGAAATCCGTCATCAGCAGCCGATAAATCCCTTCAATCAGATCGCTGACATAGCAGAAGCTGCGTGTCTGGGTCCCGTCCCCGTACACTGTGAGCTGCTCTCCGCGTAAGGCCTGACCGATGAAATTGGGCACAACGCGCCCATCATCCAGCCGCATTCGGGGACCATAGGTGTTGAATATACGCACGATGCGGGTGTCGACCTGATGAGCACGGTGATAGGCCATGGTCAGTGCTTCTGCAAAGCGCTTAGCCTCGTCATAAACGCCGCGTGGGCCAATCGCATCCACATGCCCGACATAGGACTCCTTCTGGGGATGCTCCAGAGGATCGCCATACACTTCCGAAGTTGAGGCGAGTAGAAAACGCGCGCCTTTCTTCATCGCCACGCCGAGGGCGTTATGCGTACCAAGCGCGCCGACTTTGAGGGTCTGAATCGGGTAACGCAGGTAGTCAATCGGGCTGGCAGGAGAGGCAAAATGCAGCACGGCGTCCAGGGGGCCATCAATGTAGATGTAGTTGGTAACATCGTGCTTGATGAACAGGAAGTCATCTCGTCCGGCCAGGTGGGCGATGTTACGGATATTGCCCGTGATCAGGTTGTCCATGCCAATCACGGAGTGTCCTTCGGCTAGGAACCGATCGGCCAGATGTGAGCCGAGAAAACCCGCTACACCGGTGATGAGAATCCGCATAGGGAAAGGCACAATCCTTCACTGGGTCCTAAATAGGCGCAGCTAGTGTACCATACTAACTTTCATCTTCAAGCGCCGAAAGTTGTCGCTCAAACTCCGTGCAGAAGATGGAAAAAGCGTGTGCATCGAACAGGCAGAATCGAATCTCTTTCAGGTGCTGAAAGTCCTCAAAGGCGATGTCAATCGCCACACGCAGCATGATCTGTGCACAGGCTTCCAGTGGAAAGCCAAAGACACCCGTTGAAATGGCGGGCAGGGCAATGGCATGCAGCCCTTTTTCCTCAGCCAGTATCAGGCTGGCCCGGGTGGCGGAGGCCAGTTTACCCGGCTCATTGCCTTCGCCAAGACGCGGCCCTACCGCATGAATCACATATCGTGCTGGCAAACGCCCCGCACCCGTGATTACGGCATCACCTACGTCGCACCAGCCGATGCGGTTGCATTCATCCTGAATAGCTGGCCCACCTTTTTCCCGGATTGCACCGGCAACGCCACTGCCCAGGATCAGGTGGCTGTTGGCGGCGTTCACAATGGCGTCAACCGCTTGATCGGTGATGTCACCCTGTACGATCTTGATCAGCGTGCCGTTGATCAGGGCTTCCATGGGTTACCTCCTTGCCGGGCAGGCCAGGTGCAAGACTGCAAACATACTTTATGGCTCAGCATGCCTTTCAAGAAGTGGAGGGAGTACCATGAGCAAGACGTAGATATAGCTGAGATCCAGAACAAAAACGCTGTTGTCAACAAGACCGTGCAGTAGCACATCAAGCATGCTGGCCATTGCCCCTAGCACAACAGCCCACAGCATCTTGTCGCGGTGAAGTGCCCGGTACAGAGTCAGGCAACTCCGCCAGAAAACTGTTTGCACAGCGATCAACAGGATCACCCCGCCTAATCCCAGACGTATCCAGAAGTCAAGCAGCACGTTATGCGGGTGTGAGAGGTTGGGTTCCTGCCAGGCTTCCAGAGCAATGTATCGCCCCCGGTAGTGATACAGAAATTGATCAAGGCCGTAGCCCTGCAAAGGGCGATCGGCGATCATGCGCCAGGCGCTTTCCCAGAGCTTCAGCCGGAAGAAGGTTGAACCGCTGGAGAAATCCAGGATTCGCGCAAATCGTGGCGACTGCTGTAGCGGACCCAAGGCGATCAAGCCGCTGATTGCACTGGCTGCGGTGGCGATGATGCCGGCGCGTCTATCCCACAGAAAGAGGAGTAGCAACAGGCTAGCCGGTATCCCCAGCAAAAGCGCACCAGCGCTCTTGGACAGAATCGCCGCCAGTCCCAGCACAATACTGGCGGCCAGTGACCAGACCCGGCGGAGCCTGCCCTGCGTTGTGAGAAAGAAAGCTACCGCGAAGGGCAGGGCACGCCCCACCAGCAACCCTATGTTGTTGGGCGAACCGTACACGCCTGCCAGTCGCTGTGAGCCGCCCTCGGCAAAGATCACGCCCTGTCCGCTAATGTAAAGCATTAGGCTGATGCCGGCTGCCAGCGTCGCCGCGAGGACAAAGGCATCTACCAGATGCACAATCTCAGCCCGCTGGCGCAGCGTAGATCGGGCCACCAGATAGAAGAGGGCAGGCTCCAGAATCAACGTGCGCCATTCTCGAACGGCTACCCGCTGATAGTCCGACCAGAACAGGGACAGCGTAGCCAGAACCACCAGAAACAGCATTCCCCAGTCAAGCAGATGCAGGTCACGCAGCCGCAGGCGAGTTGTCTGCTGAGTGTGACGCTGTCTGGCCCAGTTGATTCCCAGACGTGTAATCCACGCCGTCGCTGTCAGCAGAATGCATACCTCGGCCATAGGAAAAGCATACGCATAAAGCGTGAGGGGGTAGAGAAAGAACGGCGACCACAGGAGAGTCAGCAACAACCCAAGCTCAAGCCTCAAGAAGATCTGGTACCACAGCAGCGCACCCGTCACGAGTACCAGGATGAAAGACTCGCTGAAGTAGAGCGCCCCCGAAGTAATGACCCCCAGTAGCAGAGCAGGAAGGTCACGGCGAAAGATAGCCGGCAGGTGATCGTTCCAGGTCAGTGTCATGCCAAGCGCCAGCAACAATGACACTGCCACGCTAACCAGAATCTGGCCGGTTGAACGCAGGCGTAACCATGCCATACGAAGCCGGACGGGCAGCCCCAGACGGCGGCCTCGATCGAATACAACCAGCATCACAAGGGCGCTGACACCGAGTACACCGAGAGCAGTTGTCTGCTGGCGGAACGCCTGAAAGTCCGGCGGATCTGCTACCCGAAATCCGGCGACTGGCCACTGGTCCCACCCAAATTCGGCTCTGGCTGTCAGCTGATGGCGACCGGGCGGCAAATCGCGGGCGACAGTGATAATGTCCACATGAGGTAACGCATCAGCGGAGGTTAGCACAGTATAACTACGTCCATCATCGGCGATGGGCAGCGCATTGGCGGGCGCATCGTCAACAGTCACATAGAGATACGCCCGATAGTTGCCACGGCGCAATTCAAGCGCAACCTCTGTTCCGACGAACTCAAAGGTGAACTGCCCGTCATTGGCATATCCCACATCGGCGCCCAGGTCGCCAAATTCCCAGTCTCCGCTGTAGGCTGCGTATGGGTTCAGGGCTGGATAGCGGCCTGCTATGGCGGCGTTTCCTTCATCAGACACAGTGAACAGATCGGAAGGCAAATCTGCCAGGCTGTCTCCTGGCCGCAGCAGGGCAAATCCCCATACCGGATCATCAGTGGGTGCGCGCGGCTGCCAGCTTTCCAGGATTAGCCCACCTGTCCAGGGCCATTCGCGCGTTGCACGCGCGTACGCCTCCCGGATAAACGCCAGTTGATCGGCCCGACTCTGTCGCCCCCAGATAGAGGGTCTTCCTTCCCAGTCCTCCGGAAGCGCATTCCAGCCAAAATGGCTTGCCCATAGCGCCTTATCGGCATCGCCATGGCTGACCATTTCCTCCCGGAGCAAGATGAGCCGCGAGAAGTTGAGGATGTCCTCGTCGACCCGGCGATCGTGCGGGCCGGTGTCAAATCCGTACGGCTTGCCGGCCAGCGCATCAAAGTAGTCCGCTACGCCATTGGAATACATTGCACGCAGGAATAGCACATCGCTGTAGTTTTGCGGGCCGCGCTCTGTGGTAGGAGCCAGGCCAGCAGCAATAACAGTGGCCGTGGAATCCTGGGCATGAATAGCGGAATAGGCAGCCTGGAGCAGCGCCACGTAATCCGCAGGATTGGGATTGAGTCCACCCCAGCCAATCGCCAGGTTAGGCTCGTCCCAGATCTGGTAGTAATCGATACGGTCTCCGTAGCGCGCCGCGAATGCAGCGGCAAAAGCAGCAAAATCACTGTTGCGGGCAGGCGGCGCAGTGGAACTGGCCGGCGCCTGGTCATGACGTGCCCAGGAGGGTGTATGTAGGAGTACGGCCACGAGGCGAAGAGGGGGATGTTCGGATACTACGTCGACGACCCGATCCCAGTCGGCCCACTCGTACTCTCCCCGGGCTGACTCAATGTCTGCCCAGCGAAAAGGCTGGCGAACCCAGACCACGCCGAGACGCTGCATGGCCTCCAGATGGGCAGCAAGCTCATCGGTGTTGTACTGAGTCAGGTCGACATTGACTCCGACCAGCGGCAGGCGGTAGGGCAGGGCGGTAGCTTCTGAAGTGGTGGCGACTTCCCACCCCCGGATGAATGTCGTTTGCTGGTATTGCAGCGCAACAAGACCTGCTGCGCTACCAAGAAGCACAACTATCAGTACTATCGATGCAACGGACGAACGGTTCATGAGGCCCACTGCGGCGAGGAGGCGCCGCCGTCAATCGTGATCTGCTGGGCACGTCCACTCTTGACATCCACGATCCAGAGGTTGCCCTGATAAATCAGGGCGATCTGACGGCCTGACGGACTCCAGACAACATCCTGCGCTGTCAGACCTGGCTGGCCAGAGGCAGGGAAGATAACGCGAGCGTTGCTGCCGTCACGATCGGCCACAACTAGGTCGTACTGATCATTCACGCTGTTGAGTGGATTACGCGCCCGCAGGTAAGCCAGGTAAGCCTGGGGAAACTCCCCCTGACTCTCCAGAAATGGAGAGAATTTCGGTGAAGCCCAGATGCCTGCTCGCTCGACGATATCCGCGCGAAAGCTGCCAGTTGAACTAACGGTAGTTACTGCAACGTTGAAGATCGGACTGTTCTCCGGTTGTTCCGCGCCAAAAGGCGGGCCATGAACGGTAGTTGCCAGCATCAGGCTATCAGGTGACCAGGAAACCGCTGGCTGCCAGACCCAGTCCTGGAAGGTTGTATATACGGGAAAGTCCAGCAGTGTTGTGAAAGTGCCTGTCTCCAGATCAACCAGCCCCACTCCGTCCGCACGGGTCCAGGCCAGGGCCGACCCATCTGGCGCCCAGCGATAGGTGGTGCCCCACCACCCGTATACGCCGCCAGCAGAGCTTTCCACCAGGTTGTCAACCTTGATGGGTACTGCCCCCTCGTCATCTAGGCGCATTGACCAGAGATCATTGAAGGCCTGCCAGCCCGGTGCAGCGCTGCGCGCTTCAGCCGTCGAATAGCTGAAGGTGTAAGGCTGTCCCGGAATCCATTCCGCGTAAAGGATGTTGCGTAGCAGGCTGATCTCCTGAGGCTGCGGCTCAGAGGCCCTGGTATCAAGAATCACCCAGAGGGTGTTGAAGTAGAGGTCGGCGTCTGTAGCGCCATCATACCGCTGAGTAAATAGCAACTGGCTGCCGTCCGATGACAGAGAAAAGACTCGTCCATCGACCTGTCCGCTGCTGGTCACCGGGCGCTTAGTGGCGCTACTGCCCCGGATCATCCAGACATTGCCGTTGGAGACATACATCAGCGTGCCTTCAACCGGCACTGTCTCAAGCTGGCTGGTATCCAGGCCGACGAAGACGATTTCATCCTGTGGGACTTCCACGACGACGCGCTGGATTTCCACGCGCTGCGTTTCCTGGCCATCCTCATAGGTGATCCGGTGACAGACTTCTTCGATTCCGTTAACGCCCGGCTGGGCCAGTCGCTCTTCTCCTGGTGCCAGTCCCTCGTTGGGGATGGTTCGCTTCTGGTATGGTATCGGCGTTTGCTGGCATACCGTCTGCTCTGACACGCGAACTACCGTCACTGTCATACCATCACGCAGCTGCGTGTTGCTGGGAGGGACGATCCGGTCCAGTTCTCCCAGTGTGATTCCTGCCTGTTCCAGGAAGGCCCCCACTGAAATCTGTTGATCGTAGATATAAGCGCGCTGGCGTCCGTCGGCTACAAGCAGGATGCGCATCTCATTCCGCTCAGTAGCAGGCACACAGGCGGCCAGAAAAGCGAGGATCAGGAGACTCAGTCTCAGGAGGAGAGGTACTGGAGGCTTTCGGGATGGTTTTCTGTGCATGGTTGACAATGCTAACATGAGCGATCTTGGGCGGCAAGTTTCGCGCGCAGTCGCGCCTCACGCGGCCTCTACCCTGATGTAGATCATCAGGCCCCCTTATGAGGGCAATATCACACAAGGGGGCCTGAATCTCAAGAGCTAAGCCTGATTTGCTGCCTACCGTACAAGATCTCCCAGTGCTTTCAGCAGTTGCAGGACGGATAGATTAGCCTGGTTAGCACCATACTGCAGCTGGTCGGCGGTAAACACGGCGCTCTGCCCAGGGGCGCTGACGCGCAGTGAGCCGTCCAGATTGACGCCATACTCAGGCAGGTCGCGCAGCAGTAGCCACAGGTTCCATACCGGTAAGTTTCGCGCCTGCGCAGCTTCGACAATTGCAGCATTCTGCTGTCCCACATACTGATCATCGCCGGGCAGTGTAACCGGGACCGGCACCACACCAAGATCCATCACCGACTGGAGGATGCCATCCAGCGCCTGGCGGAAGCTAACCGGATCGCTCTCATTGCGCCCGATGCTGATCAGCATATAAGCAGGCTGGGCGACACGAACTTCACAGGCAATCGGGCTTTCGTCTGGCAGGCAGATCGCCGGATCGCCGCGGCCCGGCGTCAACAGATCGCTTGCCTGCCAGGTGCTGTTGCCCGCCAGTGAGGTGTGGGTGAAGCTGTTTTGATCCCCGACAGGCGTCAGGAATTGTTGCAGCACTGGCTCAAGTTCAGCCTGATAGATATCCCACACTACCGGTTGCACCACCAGATCATCCAGGAAGGCCGGATCGACGGCAAGCTGATCACCAGCAACTGAGAAGATGTTCGGGTTGCGTCCCATCATCTGGCCGTTGTTGAAGATGGCCTTCACCATCTCAGCGATTTCTTGCCTGGCGGCGAAATCCGGCAGGACGGGAATCTGGCTGACATCGATCAGGCCCGGCGCAGGGATTTCTGTCGGGACTTCGGTTGGGGTCTCTGTCGGTGTCTCAGTAGGCGTCTCCGTTGGAGTCTCGGTAGGTGTGGCTGTAGGCGCCTCTGTCGGTGTCTCAGTAGGCGTCTCGGTAGGTGTGGCTGTAGGCGCCTCTGTCGGTGTCTCAGTAGGCGTCTCGGTCGGTGTAGCTGTAGGCACCTCTGTTGGTGTCTCAGTAGGCGTCTCGGTCGGTGTAACTGTAGGCACCTCTGTTGGTATCTCAGTGGGCGTCTCGGTCGGTGTCTCCGTTGGTATGGCAGAAGGTACTTCGGTCGGCGTTTCCGTCAACGTCGGTAATGGCAACTCCGTTGGAGTCTCGGTGGGGATCGGCGTTGCAGTTGGCCAGATCACTTCCGTCGGGATCGGCGTATCGGTTGCCGTCGGGATGACAGCGATTGCCGTTGGGGCTACTGTCGGTGTTGGTGGCACCGGCATACCAACATCGGGGAAGACCGCTTGGCGGATGGCGTTCAATACCTGCAAAGCGGTCAGGTTCCGCTGGTTAAACCCATACGCCAGACCTGTCGCCGATAGGTCAGTGGGCAGGATGCCCGCCGGCGGCATGCTGAGCGTGATACCATCGCCACTGATACCACTGCCAGGCAGGTCGCGCACCGCTGACCAGAAGTTCCAGAGTGGCACTCCGGCGCCGTTGGCCACATTCACGATCTCGGTGTTGAACCGCAGTACCTGCTCAGCTGTCACCATACCGTCAAGACGCGCCGGTATGGTACTCAGCACGGGGATGACACCGTTCTGCAGCGCCAGATTCACGATATACTGCAGATTGGCGCGGAAACTCTCCGGTGTCGCTGCATACATCAGCACGTCATGTGTGCCCAGCATGATCAGGGCAATGCTGGGTCGGGTTAGCCTGATTTCGCAGGCCAGAGGTGTTTCGCCGGCCAGGCAGAAACCGGGATCGGCCAGTCCGGTTGAAACGACGTCAAGCGTAGTCCAGCCAGGGTAGGCCGCGCGACTCGTAACGTTGAAGCTATTCTTGAGGACGTCACCTTCTTCCCGGAATGGCACCCCAAAGAAGTCAATCTCTGGCTGTAGCCCGGCGTAGATGTCCAACACGTAAGTACCGTTGCCAAAACCGGACAGGAAGGCAGGAGAGGCAGTGTTCTCATCGCCAACCTTGATGAACCGGTACGGGCTATTACCCAGCGTGTTGACTCCGTACTCGAAGACAGCACGCAGGTTGGCTACAACGGCAGGGGACAGGCTAGGAACAATCGGTATAGCGTTGAGATCAACCAGCGGCGGGCCCGAGGTAGGAGGCGCCACTGGCGTGGCAGTTGGGATCTCCGGCGGGGTGGCCGATGGCAACAGGGTAGCGATCGTTGTCTCCGTGGGAGTCTGGGTTGGTATCTCCGTTGGAGTCGCGGTCAGTGTAGGTGTGCTTGTAGCCGGCTGTGGCACAGTACTGGTGAGCGTGGGCGTCGGTGTGGGTGTGCTGGTCGGAGGAAGCGTGACCGGCATAGGGGTAAAGGTCGATGTTGGCGACGGGATGGTTGTAGCCGTTGGCGGTGGTGTGGCGACCTGGTTGGAAACACGCAGGTTGCGGACAACGGCGACTGTGCTGCCGCCATCGCGAGTGAAGACGCGCAGCCGTAACTGGTAGATGCCATCCGGGGTCTGACGTGTATCCCAGAGGCCCAGCATGGCGTTCTGAACTGGAACTGTCGAAATCGAACCCGGAATCAGCGCCCACAGGTTGCCAGGATCAGGGCTAAACTCCAGCTGCGATTGGACAAAGAACGGGTGTGTTGCGCTACCGAGAATTTGCACAATACCCGCCAGTACGTTGTTGTTGACCGGCGAGTAAATAGCAATGTTGGCTGCCGGGAGTGGCGTGCTGGTTGGAATACGCGTTGGGAAGGGCGTTGCAGTATAGAACGGAATCGCCGTTGGCAGGATCACTGTGGTTGGCTGGATGGCGATCGGTGTATTCAGGAATACTAGGGTTGGCGGTAATGTGATGCCCGGTAGGGGTGTGGGAATCTGACCGGTTGGCGGCAACGTGCGGGTAGGTGGAACGGTGTTGATTACCGCCAGAGTCGGTGTAGTCACCGCAGCCGGCTGGTTGATAAGGTTACAGGCAAGGCTGCTCATGACCAGCAGCAGCAAGCCAACGACAACCGGCCAGGGTAGGGCAGGGGGCTTAACAGCACTTCGCTTATCCATGTACCGCTGCTCCAGTCTGAATACCACCGGTATCCACGTAGATCTTTCTTCCCCCATTATACGTCATGCCAGGGTCCAGGCTATCCGACCATCAACCTACTGACACCTGATGCTTTCCTGACGTTGTTATTCCGCCTAACAGGGTGATGATCCCCACAGGGGGACGACCAGATTAGGGTCATAGGTGATCGCGATCTGCTCACCATATTGTGGGCAGCGTGCGCCATTCATAGTTTCTGTTGTCGGCAGGCGGAAAGAGAACACAATCCCTGTCGCCTGGTGGAGGGTCACTGTCAGACGGTACGAGTCGCCGGCGAAGACGCAACGGTTTATCGTTCCTGTCAGGACAGGGTGCGACGCTCCAGGCTTTCCGGTGACAAGCTGGATTCCCCCTGGATGGATCAAGAGCGCCTCCGGTATCCGAGGGTCTTGCTGTTTCCAGTTAAGGGGAAAGCGCCCGATGCTGGTCTCTGCTGAGTCGCCATCAATTGCCGTGACGGGGACAAGGTTCTGCAAGCCCAAAAACCGGGCGACAAACACTGTTCGGGGATACAGGTAGAGCTGTTGTGGAGTGTCGATCTGCTCGATGCAGCCGTCGCGCATCACTGCAATTCGGTCAGCAATGGCAAAAGCTTCTTGCTGATCATGTGTAACGTAAATGCTGGTCAGGCCAGCGCGCTTGATAATCGTCCGCAGTTGCACCACCAGCTGCTCCCGTAAGGCTGCATCAAGCGAACCGAGTGGTTCGTCAAGCATCAAGAGTCGTGGTTTTGGAGCCAGGCTTCTGGCCAGGGCTACACGCTGGCGTTCTCCGCCTGAAATCTCATGAACACTGCGGTTTTCGTATCCCTGCAGATCAACAAGCTCAAGCACTTCCTTCAAGCGCTGGGCGCTTTCGTCGTGCCGCAACCGGTGCATACGCAATCCGAACCGGATATTCTCCGCGACGTTCAAATGTGGGAACAGGGCATAGTCCTGAAACATCAGCCCGAAGTCGCGCTCATGAACAGGAGTCCGGGTCACCGGCATACCATCAAACAGAATCTCTCCACGCTGCGGTGTTTCCAGGCCGGCGATGGTCCGGAGTAGCGTGGTTTTGCCACAGCCGCTGGGGCCTAGCAGACACATGATTTCACCCGGCTGAACATCCAGATTGATGTTGTGAAGGGTCTGTTCGCCGTTGTATCCAAAACTTACCTGGTGAACGCTCAGCATCAGAATTCCCCCACACCTGTCAGGCGCAGTTGCTCGATGATACTCAAACTGAGGCCACACACGATCATCAGAAGGACACTCAGCGCTAGCGCCTGCCCGTAATTAACTACTCCCGGTTGGCCCAGCAAGCGGTAGATGGCGATCGGAATAGTCGGAATTTCGGGTCTGGCAACAAAGACTGAAGCTCCAAACTCGCCCATGCTGACTGTGAAGGCGAACGTTGCACCAACGGCGAGACCACGCCCGATCAGAGGCAGATCGACGAGGCGCCAGACTTGCCAGGGTGATGCGCCGAGTGTCTTTGCTGCCTCATGGATATGTGCCGGAATGCTGCGCATCGCGGGGAGTACACTGCGCACCACAAAGGGCAGGGCTACCAGCGTATGAGCGATGAGCAGCAAGACAGGGGAAGTGCGCAGGTTGAGAGGTGGTTCATCTAGGGCGACGATGTACCCGAAACCTAGCGTCGCTGCACTGGCAGCCAGGGGAAGCATGAACAGTGGGTCCAGCCAGCGTGCAATCCGCCACTGTTGTGTGAGCAGTTGCGCCGTCAGCAGTCCCAGCAGGACAGCCACTAACATAGTTCCTGTGGCGAAGAACAGGGAGTTGCCTACCGCCTCGATCGGGGGCACAAACAGAATTGAGCCACGCGGGTTGTGCGCCAGTGCCGTGTAGTAGCGCAACGTAAACCTGTTTTCGCCAAGTGTCAACGATCGGATCACCAGGGCGGCCAGAGGGACAAATAACAGTAGGCCCATGAATCCTAGATTGGCGGCAACCATCAACTTTTGGGAGAACCTATTGGGCTTACGGCTTACCGATCTGGATGACCGCAATTCGCTGGCTATCTGGTTTTGCAGCCGTGCATAGACCGCCATCAGCGCGAAGAGTATCCCCATCTGGATCAGCGAGAGCGCAGCCGCCATCGGGAGGTTGAGGTAGCTGGTGGTCTGGCGGAATATCTCAACCTCAAGGGTGGCAAAGCGTGGCCCGCCCAGGATCAGGATGACCCCGAAACTGGTAAAGGTAAACACAAAGATCAGTAGCCCGGAGGCAAGGATGATAGGGCGGAGCAGAGGGATGCGTACAAACCACCAGAGACGCCATCCGTGACAGCCCAGTAAACGGGCCGCTTCTTCAATCTGAGGGCTTTGGTTAACCCAGAAGCTGCTGATCATCCGTAGTGCCAGCGGATAGTTGTAGAAAACGTGGGCGATGAGGATGATAGCGAACGTTCGCTCAAGTGCAATGGGCGGCTCTGTCAAGCCCAGCATTGACGCCGCGAGTGTATTGATAACACCCGTCCTACCTAGCAAGGCGGTAAATGCCGCTGAAACAACTAGTGTTGGTAATATAAATGGCAAGACGGACAGAGAAAGCAGCGTGCGTTTCAAGGGAAATTCGTAACGGGCAAAGACGTAAGCGCCGGGCAGGGCCAACACCAGCGTCAACATGGTGGAGAGCGTAGCCTGTCCTGCTGTAAAGCCGATGATTCGCCGGTAGTAATCTGATGAGAGAAGCTCCAGAAAGCTGCTAAGGTCGATAGTGCCTTCAGGTGCCAGACCAATGGCCAGAATGGCAGTGAGCGGGTAGAAGAAAAAGACCGCCAGGAAGAGTAGCGGCACGAGCAACAGCCCGTGCCGCACGCCTAAGAGTATCTCGCTTAGCGGAGGACGACGCTGGTCCATGCCTCGATCCATTCCTCCCGGTACGCTGCGATGGTCTCGCTGTCCAGATAGGCCGGCTCTTCCGGAATGGCGGCATACCTGGCGAAAACTTCAGGTAGTTCGGCCTCTCTGTTGACCGGGAAGACAAACATCTGCAGCGGCATATCTTCCTGGAATGGCCGGCTTAGCAGGAAGTCGATGAAGCGCTGTGCTGCTTCAATGCGCTGTGTTCCAGCCAGAATTCCAGCGAACTCGATCTGGCGGAAGCACATTCCGCTCGCTGTGATGCTGCCGGTTGGAGCGTCCTCAAGCTCTTCTTCAGCGAAGTAGACCTCGGCGGGCGGGCTGCTGGCATAACTCACCACCAGTGGCCTCGTACCATCCCCGGTCGCGCTGAATTCTCCGTAGTAAGCATCGCTCCAGCTATCGACCACCAGTACATCGTTAGCGACAAGGTCCGCCCAGAAGTCGAGGTAAGTGTAAGGCTGTATCTCCTCCTCTTCATTCCCCGTGCCAAAATAACCGATTGTTGCCAGCAGGAAAGCCAGACCAGGTGAGGAGGTGGCGGGGTTTTCAACTACCAGCAGGCCACGGTATTCTGGCTTGGTCAAATCTTCGAAACTGGCAGGCAGCAACAGATCATGTTCCGCAAAGTATGCTTTGTCGTAGTTAAGGCAGACATCGCCATAGTCGATTGGCGTGACGCGATGCTGGCTGTCGAGGATGAACTCTTCCGCAACATCCTTCAGCAACGGCGATTCGTAGGGCACAAACAGATCAGCATCCAAAGCTCGCGTCAAGAAAGTGTTATCAAGCCCATACAGGACATCCGCCAGCGGATTGTTGCGGCTCAGGATCGCCTGGTTGATCATGGTGCCGGTGTCGCCAGCGCGCAGGATGCGTACCCGGATTCCCGCTTCCTGTTCAAAGCTGCTCAGCACTTCCTCACTGACGCTAAAGCTGTCATGAGTGATCAGGGTCAACTCAACCGGTTGCTGGAGCGCGTTAAGCGGTCCTGTAGCAGCGAACGCCACAAGCAATATGCAAACCCACCAGACATACTTTCTTCTCATCACAGCACACCTCCCGGAACTGGCAAAAACCTTCGATAGAGGGAGGGAGAGATGAAAATTGCCACCGCGTAGGGTGGCAATTGCGTTCTTGAAAACTGGCTCTCCCTACGCCGGTATTACCCGGATCAGGTCACAGGGTCGACGCTACTACGTCCTCTCAGTTCGCGTTGCGAACTCCCCTGGCCATACAGTATCAGTTGTTAAACGGATATCAATATATATTATACACCTGTCAAGAGCTTGCCAAGAGGGCAAATCAGTGCTACTTTATAAGGGCGTATAAAGTCCCTAATGCGCCCTTATTATCTGTCAGAATGTGAGCGCCCTCATGAAAGCAAGATCGCGCACTTTGGCAACGGTCAACGATAACTTTCAGGTTCTTGTGCCTGCTGACTCCAGCAAAGATGGCCGCCATCGGCTCAACAAGTTTGCCAGCTGGCTCAACGCCACGGGCGGCGGCTGGGCCGCGCCGGATTTGCGTCGTTATCGGGATTACCTGCTTCATGAGGAAGGATTGTCCCCGGAGAGCGTGGCGGTGCATCTATCTACCGTCCGCACGCGATATAGAGAGCTGCTATTGAACCGGCGCCTGTTTTTCTCACTGGTTCCTCCACAGGCAAGCTTTGCTGAACATAAGGCGCTTGTCGATGAACTCATTGCGCGAATTCAGGCCGCTATTGACCCGCGCGCAGCCAGCGTCCGAACGCGTTCGCGCCAGGATCGGGCTGACTCCGAGCGGCTCCGCCTTAGCCAGGCGGAAGTGCGCGCACTGCTGGCTGCACCGGACAGCAGTACCCTTGCTGGTACACGCGATCGGGCGATCATCGCCCTGCTACTCTGCACCGGCATCCGCGAGGCGGAACTATGTGCTCTGCAGACGCAAGATCTGCGCCAGCATCTTGAAGGTGCGCTTGCTCTGCACGTCCGCGCCGGGAAAGGACAAAAGGAACGGCTGATCCCATACGGCGAACTTGACTGGTGCCTGTCTTATGTTGACGCCTGGTTGCGCAAAGCCAATATTGATAGTGGCTATGTATTTCGCGGTCTGCGCAAAGGTGATCATGTGCGGGAAACACCGCTCAATGAACGTACCATCCAGAAGATTCTGGCCCGCTATCCGATTGAGATTCAGGGGAGAATGCGCGTGGTACAACCGCATGACTGCCGCCGGACCTACGCCCGGCGACTATATGATGCTGGCGTCAAGGTAGATGCTATCCGGCAGAATATGGGTCATGAGACGATTGAGATGACTTTTGGCTATATCGGACGTCCCGATGTGACGGATCGGTTGCCTCCGAGGGTTTTCCAGCCGTAATCCGGGTAAATTAATACCCCCCCTGCCCCAACAAATAAAGCTCAAAATAATATGTAAAACTTATAAAATATATATTATCTATTGTGATAATAGTAGATTCATGTTCTTCCTACTTTCTACTTTCTCTGTAGGTGGCTTGTTGTATGGCTCAGTGGGCCAGGATGCGGCTCAGGAATTGCCGGGTGCGGTCGTGCTCTGGCGCGCTGAAGAGCTTCTCTGGTGTGGTTTCCTCAATCTTTTCACCGTTATCCATGAACACAATCCGATCGGCAGCGGCTCTGGCGAAACCCATCTCGTGGGTTACGACCACCATAGTCATGCCTTCCTTGGCCAGTTGCAGCATGACATCCAGAACCTCTTTGATCATCTCCGGGTCCAGGGCCGATGTTGGCTCGTCGAACAACATGATCTTCGGGTTCATGGCCAGCGCACGCGCGATCGCTACGCGCTGTTGCTGCCCGCCTGAGAGTTGCGCCGGGTAACTTTCGGCTTTTTCCGGAATGCCGACCTTCTGCAGGTTTTCCATGGCAATCCGGCGCGCTTCCTCCTTACTGCGTTTACGCACCACCCGCTGCGCCAACATGATGTTTTCCAGCACGGTGTAATTGGGAAATAGGTTGAAGAGCTGAAACACCATGCCGATCTCTTCACGCACCTTGTTGATGTCGGTCTGGCGATGTGTCAGGTGAATGCCATCGATCCAGATGTCGCCGCTGTCTATGGCTTCCAGGTGGTTGATGCAGCGCAGCAAAGTGCTCTTACCGGAGCCACTGGGGCCAATGATGACAACTACCTCACCGCGCTTTACCCGCAGGCTGACACCCCGCACAGCCTGAACCGGGCCAAACGCCTTATAGATGTTCTCCAGGATGATAATGTCATCGCTCGGCGCAGGTTTGTCACTCATTGGGAGACATCCTTCGTTCCAGATATCGGACACTGCGGGTCAGTAGGAGAGTCATCGCAAGATACAGGAAGGCCGCAACATTCAACGGCTGGAAGGTGGTGAATGTACGGTTACGGTGCTGACGGCTGAGATGCGTGATTTCACCTACCGCCAGCGCCGACGCCAGAGACGTGTCCTTGAGCATGGCAATAAAGTCGTTGCCGAGCGGGGGCAGCACGGTCCGAATCGCCTGCGGTAGGATCACGTAACGCATCGCCTGGCGGTAAGACATACCGAGCGAGCGTGCTGCTTCCATCTGCCCCTTATCGATAGACTCGATTCCGGCCCGGAAGACCTCGGCCTCAAATGCGCCGTACGCCAGCGCCAGCCCGAAGATGACGCGGGTATGCATCTCAACGTCACGGATCGAGAAGCCAAACCCCGCTGCTGTCAGGCCATCAACAAACAGAGGGAAAATCACAAAAGTTACGTACAGAAGCTGCACCAGAATCGGTACGCCACGGATGGTTTCCACATAGAACGTGGCGATATTGTATAGAATCGGGTTGGTTGAGACTCTGGCCAGCCCTGCCAGCAGGCCGATGACCAGCGAAAGGGCAAACGACGTCACGGTCAGGAACAATGTCATTTGCACACCCGGCCAGATGTAGTCGAAGGCGTCACGATAAGAGGGATCAAAATAGATCGCCAGGACTATCAAAATGCCGAGGATAACCACCACATAAGCCCAGAGGACCTTGGGATTGACCATGCGGCGCCAACGATCAGGAACTCTGGCATGTTGTTGTACCTTACTCTGTGCCACAATCGCCTCCTGTTTCGCGTACTGCATCAGGGTTCGCCAGCGGGCGGGAAGGGCAATGAGGTTACCCCCCTGCCCTTCCCTGTCCTCGAAAGTTCGATGACTCTACTCTGCAGGCTCGAACCACCGCGCATACAGGATGGCGAAGGTACCATCCACGCGCATTGAGCGCAGCGCCGCGTTCACCGGCTCAATCAACGCCGAGCCTGGCTGGAAGATGAAGCCCAGCGCCTCAGAAGTGAAAGGCTCGCCGACGAACTTGAGCCGCCCGGGGTTGTTGTTGATGAACCCGATGCCGGCAACGGTATCGATGACAACTGCGTCAGCATCGCCGCTGAGCAATGCCTGGACAGCCACGCCGAAATCTTCATAGCTATCTACACGCTCTGGCCCCAGCAGCTCAATAGCGGCGAGTTCGTTCGTGGTGCCCTGCTGGACAGCGGCACGGAGTTCGGGATTAGCGGCGAACTCCTCGGCATCGGCAAAGCGATCTTCATCAGCTACGGCCAGCAAGGCCTGCCCGTAGTACATGTAGGGTTCAGAGAAGGCGACAATCTTCGCTCGCTCTTCCGTGATGGTGATGCCATCCGCCGCAACGTCGAATTCTCCTGCGCTGGCAGCCTCAAAGAGGCCGTCCCAGGCCCACTCTTCCATGACCGGCACGCAGTTGATGCGGATACAAATCTCCTGCCAGGCGTCGTAGTCCCAGCCTTCGGGTTCTCCGTTTTCGCCGATGTAGTTGAACGGTGGATAGGCGTTCTCTACTGCGACAACAACTTCGCGCCCACCCAGGTCGGGCAGCACTTCTGGTTCCTTACCCGGTTCGAACCACTTTTGATACAGCGCCCACAGTGTCCCATCGCGACGCATCGACCACAGGGCGGCGTTGACCGGCTCCACCAGGTCTGATCCGGGTTGGAAGATAAAGCCCAGTAATTCGCTGGTGAACGGCTCGCCGACGAACTTGAGCTGGTCGGGATTCTGGGTGATGAAGCCGATACCGGCTACCGTGTCGATGACGACCGCATCGGCATCTTCGCTGAGCAGCGCCTGCACAGCCACGCCAAAGTCCTCGTAGCTATCCACGCGCTCTGGCCCAACCAGATCAATGGCCGCGAGTTCATTCGTTGTGCCCTGCTGTACAGCAGCTCGCAGCGAGGGATCGGCGGCAAACTCATCTGCGTTAGCAAAACGATCCTCATCAGCGCGCGCCAGCAACGTCTGGCCGTACTCCATATAGGGATCAGAGAAAGCGACAATCTTCGCTCGCTCTTCCGTGATGGTGATGCCATCGGCGGCAACATCGAATTCGCCTGCGCCGGCTGCTTCAAACAGGCCGTCCCAGGCCCATTCCTCCATGACTGACACACAGTTCAGCCGCAGGCAGATTTCCTGCCAGACGTCATAATCCCAGCCGGCCGGTTGCCCATCTTGACCGATGAAATTGAACGGTGGGTAGGCGTTTTCGACAGCGACAACCACTTCCCGCCCTTCTAGGTCAGGGAGTTCTGGCCCCTGGGCTACCGCCGCCGATAGCGATGCAAGGAGCAGAGCGACTACCAACAATCCGGTTAGCCAGGCTTTACGGTCTACGAACATGGAATTCCTCCTTTTGGACCAAGAAAACTATAGTCGCGCAGCTATGACGCTTGGACGCTTGAGTGCTCACCCAATTTAATGCAGCCTCCTTTCCCGGATGTTTGATGCAGTCTCTGCCATCCGATTTCACCAGACAACAACACTATTCTTGCGGGTAAGCTTCCGATGTGCAAAGCCCAGATGCAGCCTTATGTTGCCATGCGGAGGATATAGTAGCAGTGCACAGGGCAGCTCTGGCTTCTGACAAAGCCTTCCACGACATAACCCATAGCGAAGAGCCTGTGAAATACCTGGCGCGTGGCCATCCGCCAGGCAAGTGCATGTGACAGACTCTGCCCATGCGCCTGACTAATCCGCTCAGGTATCTCAACTGCCACCGTTGTCTCACCAGCAGGCCACGTTATCTGACCAGGCTCACCGCTGGCAGTCTGCACCAGCACTGGTGTCACGCCATCCATGTCTAGCGCCAGCGCTGCACCTGCTGCACAGCGCCAAACTCGTTCAGTGCTGAGCCACCAGCGCACCTCAAACCGATCGGTAGGCAGCCCTCGATTCAGGTCATCGTCAACTTCGCCATAGAAATCATCAAGATAGCGGTTGCAGATGCAACCAAGGACTGCGATGTTGAAGTTGGCATTCTTCGCCTGAAGCGGATCATAAGTCCAGCCAATGCAATTATACCCTTGCTCCAGCGCCCAGTCCCGCTGTAACCACTTCAATTGTCGCCCAATCCCCCTGCCCTGATAGGCTGGCAACACGCCAGTTGCATGAGACCACAGTAGCAGTTCGCCCTCAAGTACGGCGGGAAAAGCCAGGGCGAATCCCACAAGCTGTGAGCCGTCAAAGGCGCCAAGCAGCAATCCGCCGGCATGATTGATGGCATGGAGAACATGAGCAGGGATCGCGTCGCGATCACTTGCTCCCCAGACTTGCCCATGCAGATCCACCGTTTGCTCGATTTCACTTGAAGTAATTATAGGTCGATAGTCTATCTGCATATATGGCGATTCCGTGCAAAGAGTCAGCCTGAAGCCTTATCGGTATTGCACTAAAGCGAGCTTCGCACAACAGCCATAGCCGATTGAAGCAGTGGGTGAACTTCGCGCTCGAGGCACAGATGCTGTACCTGCTCAGGGGTTAGCACACCCTCTTCTGTCACTACACCGCACACTGCTGACCAGGGGGTTAGATCAAAATACCGATTTTGCACGCGGACACCGCCAGGCACTTCCGGCCAGACCTCACTGGCTGCACGTTCGTGAATGGGCTGCTCCCCCAACGCAGCCGGCCAGACTCTGGCAAGATCCGCCAGGAAGTAGCATGGGACGCCCAGTGTTCGAGCGCAAACTGCGATCCCCGCGCTGCCGATTTTCGAGACCACGCCGGTCAGGGTCAGACTATCAGCACCCAACAGGACGATGCCAGCAGTGATCAGGTTGGCGTACGCTGCTGCATCGATAGTTACTGTTACCTCAATTCCTGCTGCATTCAAGCGCTCAGATAGTTGGCGGCCTTCATACAGAGGCCGTGATTCCGTGACAATAGCGCGGAGGGCACATCCCTGCTTTGTGGCTCGTAGCAGAGCTTCAGTTACAGTCGAACTAGCCGAATGCGTCATGACTGCTGTATCAGGCGCGATCAACGCCGCTGCTAGACGGGAACAACTCTGTTGGCTCTTGGCCAGGTTTTCCCGGAAGAGCTTTAATTGAGCGCGGAGTTGCTGTCTGGTTTCCTCAAGGGTACTGGCTGAATCTAACGCGAAAAAGGTCTGATTGAACAGCGTCACCAGCGACGCCATGCCACTCTGCGCTGTCAGGATTTGCTGGGCAATGGTCTGCAACAACCCTGTCAGCGCCTGGAGAGAGGTGGATGTATCCTCATCAAGAAACGCTGACAGCGCCTCTGCTGTGGCCAAAGCAAGGCCTGTGGCGCCAGTTGTGTGATCGAGCATGATGGCTGCCAGTTGTTCCTGCCAGGTCATGGGGATTCTGCGATCTACCCCTTGCCTAATGGTTCTGCCAGCAATACACCGAGCAACGCAATGATGATGGCAAGATGCAGGACGATTATCCCGGCCAGCAGCAACCCCTTGAGCGCAGTAAGCACAGCTACTATCTGGATGCCGAGGCTGACAAGAACCAGTAGGATGCCCAGCACAATCGGCGCACCGCGATAGTTTGCCAGCCGCCCGGCGAAGAAGCTGATCAGGCGTCCCAGACGTTGGGATCGGTTGAGTCGTTCAGCAAGCTTTTGCATCTTGGTTGTCTTTTTCAGGGGTTACGGACTACGATGCGATATTTCCTGTACAACATCAACAGCGCTAAGGCGGGCGAGCGTTTCCAGAGTTACCTGAGCAGTGAGTATCACACCATCTTCCGTGTGTTCTTCACGCAGCACAACGCCATGTTTGTGCACATAGGAAACCAGATCGCCGCGTGCATAGGGAATGAGCACACGGATGGTTTTCATGCTGAGTGTGAGAACACGTTCAATTTCCTTGATTAACACATCAAGTCCCGTGCCGGTGATGGCTGACAGCGGTACCACGGCTTCGTATTCGGCGGTGGTGTAGGTATCGATTTCAGGAGGAGGAGCGCCTTTGCCCAGCAGATCGATTTTGTTCAGAACCAGAATTCGAGGAACAGGAGGTAGGTCCAGTTCAGCCAGTGTATCCTCGACTGCTTCAATCTGTTGTGCCACATTGGGGTGACTGGCATCGGCAACATGTAGGATCAAGCTCGCCTCCGCGATCTCTTCCAGCGTAGCCCGAAACGCCGCTACAAGCGTGGTAGGTAACTTTTGGATGAATCCCACAGTATCTGAGCAGAGAATTTCTTTGCCACCTGGTAGCGTGATACGGCGCATGATGGGGTCCAGCGTGGCAAATAGCTTATCCGCTGTGTAAGTATCAGCTGCTGTCAGCGCGTTCAGGAGTGTGGATTTGCCGGCATTGGTGTACCCTACCAGTGCAACAACGGGGATGCCAGCCTCCTGTCGTTGCTGGCGATGCCGGCTGCGATGGGCGCGCACTGCTTCCAGCTCTTTCTTCAGCTGGGTAATCCGGCGACTGATTTCGCGGCGGTCAACTTCCAGTTGCGTCTCACCCGGGCCGCGCAGACCGACACCACCACCTCCGGCCCTTGCCGCACCGCCGCCAGTCTGCCGGGCTAGATGGGTCCACTGGCGCGTCAGCCGCGGTAAGCGATATTCGTGCTGGGCCAGTTCCACCTGCAGCGCCCCCTCCCGAGTCTGGGCATGCTGGGCGAAGATGTCCAGGATCAGCGCGGAGCGATCGATCACCTTGATCTGCTCGCCAAATACCTTTTCCAGCTCTCGCAGGTGGCGCGGGTTCAGTTCATCATCGAAGATGATTACTGTTGCTCCTGAGGCTGCCACCGCTTCCCGAATTTCCTCCAGTTTGCCAGAGCCGATCAGGGTAGCCGGATGGGGCCTGTCCAGTTGCTGGTATGTGCGCCCAACCACTTTAATATTGGCGGTAGCTGCCAGAAGGCTTAACTCATCCAGGGAGTCTTCCACATCAAGGAGTGGCCGGCTGCCCTTGATATGCACACCTACAAGAAAGCCCTTTTCTTCCTGCTGTTTGCCATCAGTGTCATGCCCATCGTGCAAATCAGTCATGCAGTTCTCAGTACCTTTTCTATTGGGCGCTGCGCCATGCCACTGGCCTCACCGGAGGGCTTTGCACCGCGGCGTCTACCAGTCTGCCGCGGCGTTTTCTTCGCCGGGAACTCGGATCGCCTCCGGCGGGGAATCGCGCATGGGGACCATGATGTGAAATGTGCTGCCCGGCAGTTTTTGCTCGTCATAGCCCGGACTTTCCGCCCAGATCGTTCCGCCATGTGCCTCGATGATACCCCTTGCGATCGCCAGGCCCAGGCCTGGTCCCCCGCCCCTGAACTTGTACTTGCCGCTGGAGTGCAGCGCGACATCGCCAATCGAACTGAACTTCTCAAAGATACGCTGTAGATCCTCCGGATCAATTCCGATGCCTGTATCCTGAATGATGATCTCGGTGAACCCCGGCAGGCTGCGGCCATGAATCCGGACGTGCCCCCCATCCGGCGTGTACTTGATAGCGTTTGACCCAACCTTGTAAAGGACCTGTAGTAGCCTTTCCGGGTCGGCATATGTTGGTTCCCGGGGAACCGAGTCGCGGTCAATGTGAAGGGACAGCGTCCGATTCTTGAGCAGTTTTGCCAGCTCGAATTCCAGAATTTCCAGTAAATGACTTAGCCACACAGGCTGGTAGTGAAGGTTGAGCAGGCGCATCTCAATCATCGACACGTCAATCATATCCTGAATGATCTCGCGCAGCCGCGTGGTCCCAGCGGAAATACCCTCCAGCAACAGCGCCAGGCGCTGGGCATTCTCTCCTGGGACTTCAGCACGGAGTATATCGGTATATCCTTCGATCAGGGTGAGCGGCGTCTTTAACTCATGAGCTGCTACTGCGATGAAGTCCGACTTGCTCTTGTTCAGGCGCTCTACGTTTAGCAGGGCGCGGTTTAGCTCCGCCCGCGTATCCTGCAGCAAGGCTTCAGTTTCCAGCTTCACGAGGTAGGCAGCCGCCCCTGTGAAAACATGCTCAAGGTCAGTCAGCCATTGGACAAGACGATCCGGTGGTGCAGCAGCACACAGGGTTTCCCAGGTCACCTGTTTCAGTGTTTCCAGTACAGGTAGCAAGCCTGTCAGATCGTCATCATCAGTAGGCGCACTGCGTGCTTCAACCCAATCTAGCAGAATCAGGTTCAGCGGCAGAGGACTGTCCTGACGCATGGTGCGCAACAAGCCATCGTAAAATGCTTCAGTGGCTTCAATGACAGTGGCGCGCAGGCTCTCGCTCTGAGCAAGCCTTCTTGAGGCCGTCTCAACCAGTGTGGCGAGGTTATCTTGCAGCCAGTCAACCAGTTCAGTCATGGCCCGCACTTTCCCGTGTGAACTGCGGCGTAGTCCACAACTATTATAGACCAGGCTGCGCCGGCTTACTTCAGGTGTTCAGGGCGTCAGGTCGCTGTTCAGTGCATTCAGGCTACGCTCAAGTGCGGCGCGGGCACGTACTGCATAAGCTTCGTACCGGGCGCGTTTGTGCTTGATCGGCGCTTCAAGGGCGGGCAAGAGGCCAAAATTGGCCTTCATCGGTTGAAAGTCCCGGGGACTGGCATGCGCGACGTAGTGGCACAGCGCACCAAGCATCGTCTCCTCCGGCAACGTCAGTACTGGCTCACCTTTGAGAAGGCGGGCGGCATTGATTCCTGCCAGCAGGCCGGTACCAATGTTGCCTACGTAACCTTCTACACCGGTGATCTGGCCGGCGAAGAACAGGTCCTGCCGGTCGCGAGACTGCATGGTTGGCAACAGCACACGAGGAGCGTTCAGATACGTGTTGCGGTGCATTTGCCCATAGCGGGCAAATTCAGCGCTACCCAGACCAGGGATCATGCGGAAGATGCGCTTCTGTTCCCCCCATAGCAGGTTGGTCTGGAATCCCACCATATTGTAGAGGGAACCGGCCAGGTTATCCTGGCGCAACTGCAGGACGGCATAAGGTCGCTTGCCAGTGCGCGGATCGATCACTCCGATGGGGCGCATCGGGCCAAAAGCCAGTGCGTCATCCCCGCGACTGGCCAGTTGTTCCACCGGGAGACAGCCTTCAAAGAAGTGCGGATCTTCACGCTCAAAATCGTGCAGGGCGATGGTTTCCGCCGTTTTCAGCTCGTTAACAAAGCGGCGGTATTCCTCCTCAGTGAGGGGACAGTTGATGTAGTCGCCTTCCTCCTGAACGCCACGGTTATAGCGACTGGCGCGAAAGGCAATGTTCATATCGATGCTGCTGGCATAGATCAGCGGCGCAATGGCATCATAGAAATAGAGATATTCATCGCCGACCAGCTGAGCAATTTCCGCGGCTAGCGCAGGTGCGGTCAGTGGACCAGTGGCGATAATACATGGTTGGTCAGGAATGTGCGTGATCTCTTCCCTGATGACCGTGATCTGGGGATGTTCTGTAACCGTCCTGGTCACCAGACTGGCGAAAGCGGTTCGATCGACCGCCAGCGCTCCACCAGCAGGCACAGCAGTCTGATCCGCGCAACGGAGCAACAGCGACCCCAACTTTCTTAGTTCAGCCTTGAGGAGTCCCGAAGCACGATCCGGCAAATCCGACCCCAGAGAGTTACTGCAGACCAGCTCTGCCAGCATATCGGTGGTATGGGCGGGGGTGGTTCTGTGCGGTCGCATCTCGTACAGGCGTACTGTGATACCCGCCTCAGCTGCCTGCCAGGCCGCTTCTGTGCCAGCCAAACCACCACCAATGACAACCAGCTCTTCTTTCATCTTTGACCCGACCGCTGCTACAATGATCGCCGGTTAGGGAGTTCATTCTATCGCGGGCCTGATGCCTGCGCCAAATACCGGCACACGCACAATATGGCAAATGATCCTTCTGTTTCGCAGCGGCGCTATCACCCCCTGATCTACATAGCGCCGATCGTGTTTCTGCTGGCGCTGCTCGGCGGCAGCTGGCTGGTAGCGCAGAGTGTTGTAAGCGCTAGGGCGGGTGAAGCGCGCCGGGTCGCTTTTGCAGCAACGGCCACCTCGCTAGCGCTTCCGACAGCATCATTCCCCCCTACTCCACCCCAGACGATCGCACCGACGTTGGTCTTGCCAGCAACTGCTGTTATCCCGACTGTCGAAGACCTTCATATCCTTGCCACGCCTGTGCCGCAGATCACTCTCCCGCCAGATGCGCCACCGCCAATGAGCCTGCTCCCGCAGCACTATCATTACGATCTGGTGAACTTTCTTGTTCTGGGGAGCGATCGCCTTGAGACGACCGGCTCATACCGGACAGACGTCATGGTTATTGTATCGGTTAACCGCACGACACAGACGGTGAACCTGTTGTCTATCCCCCGCGATCTGTATGTGTATATTCCCGGCTGGGGTATGGATCGTATCAACACCGCGGAGTTGCACCAGCTACAGACGAAATACTCCAGCCACCGGCTGGGCTTGCTGGCGGAAACAATCGAATACAACTTGGGCATCCGCATCGATCACTTTGCCCGTGTCGATTTCACGGGATTCAAGGCACTGGTCGATTTGCTGGGCGGCATCACCGTGCCAGTTGACTGTCTGGTATCGGGGTATCGATTGGCTTCCAATGGCGTTGACTGGGTTCCCTTCCATCTTGAACCAGGCATTCATCACATGGATGGTTCGCTGGCTCTGTGGTACGTCCGCCAGCGCATGGACAGCAGTGATTTTGAGCGCAACAGGCGGCAGCAGATTGTTCTGCGTGCGCTCTGGCGTCAGGCTGTGAGCAGCGATCTGCCGCGCAACCTGCCAGTGATCTGGGATACCCTCAGGCAATCGCTGGAAACAGATGTGACGTTGGACCAGGCGCTGGCGTTTGTCCCGCTGGTATTGGGGCTGGATGCAGGCCGGGTTGAGAGCCACTTTTTAGGCCTGGACGAAGTCAACCTCTGGCGGACGCCGAACGGTGCCAGTGTCCTGGTCATTGATCCGGAGCCATTTGCCCGGACACTGAACCGCTTTCTGACTCCACCTGTCGAAAACCACCTCAACGGTGAACGGGCAACGGTGAGCGTGCTGAACGCATCCGGCTTGAACGGTGCCGACCTGCTCGCCGCCGCGCAGCTTGAGTGGGCTGGTTTGCTGGCTTTCCCACAGGGACCGAGCAGCGCGCCTTTTGCGCAAACGGTGGTCTACGATCACACTGGACAGGTCAAGGAAAGCAGTCGGGGGGCTATCCAGGCGGCGCTGGGGTTATCAGCCGCTGACATCCTGCTGGCGACCGATAGCGCTGTAACTACCGATTTCACTGTAGTAGTTGGGGCCGATTATCAGTCCTGTCAGACTTCGCCCTGGAAACCCTTCTCTCAGCCGGAATGATTCCGGCGCATCAGATATTGGCGCTTAGTTCCTCGGCAAAGCGCAAGTACGTTTCAATGCGGTCTCGGTCTTCAGCATGGGCAGGAGCGAGGCTGACCGCCTTCTTGTAGGCATTAACCGCTGCAGCGAATTGCTCCAGGGCAAAGTATGCGTTTCCCAGTAGATGGAATACGCGGTAATCCGTGATCTCCTGGTTTTCCTCCGCCAGCGCCTGGATCATGCGCTCGATGGTGGCGATAGTCTTTTCGTAAGCACGGAGCCGATAGTGACAGCGGGCAATCTGATAATACACGGATGCCTGCCAGGGATGATACGGATTGAAGTTCAGGGCGCTGGTGTAGGCTTCAATAGCTGAATCATACCGTTCCAACCGGAACAGCATATCCCCCAGCAATTCGTTGGCCCGTGACCAGGTTACGTCTACGCCAAGCGGCTTCTTCCCCAGTTGGAGGAATTGCTGGATGTGATAGACCGCCTCAGCTTCCTGGCCGGGCATATTAGCTAGAATCTCTCCTAGGGTAAGGTGGGCGTCCTGTTGCCCTCCACGCATTTCTGCACCCAGCCCTGCCATAATCTGCAGTGCCTGTTCTGCAGCCGCCAGAGCCTCGTCCAGCTTTCCCTGCTCCTTTAGCGCCCTGCTGCGCAAGAGATGCAGTTGCCCCAGCCAGCTTTCCGGTTCGCCGGGCGGATAGGTAACAGCAGCCCTATCCAGGAAGGACAGCGCAGCCGCTGGGTCGCGGCGATCGAAGAGGTGGATGAAGCCCAGGCGTTCGTAGCATAGCGCGGTCAGGGCATTCACTCGGCTGGGTTTGAGGAGCGCCTCCTGCAGGCAGCGACTGCCAGCCTCTGTGTCACCGGCGGACAGCAGGACACGAGCTTTCTGGTACAGTACCCAGCCGCTGTTGGGGTAGTCCGGATATTTGGTCAATACCTGCTCATACAGGGTGAGCGCCTGCTCAGCGTCTGCCCGGTCTGCGAATCCGACCGGCGAAAGCTCAAACCGGGCGAAGTAGGCATCCCCGAGCAACTCTAGCACCTCAGGTGAATCGGCATATTCGGGAACCAGGGCGCGGGCAGTCTGGATATCCTCAAGGGCGTCATCAGGGTACTGCCCGATCAGCCGGGCGCGGGCACGCCGGAGCAATAGCTCGGCCCGCACATCCGACGGTGGTTCCGCCCGCAGTTGCTTGGCAATAGCTACCTCGGCCTTCTTAATCTCGCGGGCAGCCAGCAGATCGTCGATCTGTTTGAGCAGACTGTTGCTCATTGTCGTTTGCACCCCACTGATGGCATTCCCGGCAGCAATGCACCCTGCTGCTGATTTTGCAGGGTGTTACCTGACAACGCAAGCAACAAAAAACAGCCCGGCGTCGACCGCCTGAGCTGTTTGCGCTAATGCCCTGGAGAGGACTCGAACCTCCACGCCCAAAGGGCACAGGCCCTCAACCTGCCGCGTATGCCAATTCCGCCACCAGGGCAAACCACTTTGGATTATACCTGTGGAATTGTCGGAGTCAATGGTTTCGCAATGTATCGAATGCAGTTGAAATGCGAATTGGCTATGCGCTGTGCCTCATCCCTCAGCTGCACTCTGTGCAGATTCCCCCTTCTCCATTTGAATGGCTGGCGGACGTCCGGACAACCCTGCGTCCAGTCTCAACCGAAACAGATACCTAGCGGTTTCGCTTACTGGTTCACTACGGCAGCATGGTACAATGCGAGCAGATATGCGGTTTGTTCGCCGATGCAGGCAGCACGTTTGACCCACAGAAAAGTGAGGTAGCGATGCGTATAGTTGTCGATGCCATGGGCAGCGATAACCGTCCTGTTCCCGATGTCGCGGGGGCAGTAGCCGCTGCTCGCGAGTTCTCCGATACAATCATTCTGGTCGGAGATCAGGCGCGAATTGAGGAGCAACTTCGTCAACATGACACCCGTGGCCTTTCCATCGAGGTTGTCCCAGCTGAGCAGGAAGTTGTAATGACGGACACACCGAGCGTGGTGGCCCGCAGCAAACCCCGGTCTTCCATGCATTTAGGGATGAATCTGGTCAAAGCTGGCCAGGCTGATGCGTTTGTGACCTGTGGTAATACCGGCGCCGCCCTGGCGATCGCCACCCTACGCACGTTACATCGCATTCCTGGTGTGTTACGCCCGGCGTTGACAACACTGTTGACGATTGGCGGACGGCGCTGGATTCTGGTGGATATCGGCGCCAATGCCGACTGCAAGCCGGAATGGCTTCTGCAATTTGCTGTGATGGGGAGTATCTATGCGGAACGCGCTATGGGGCTTCGTGCTCCCCGCGTGGCGTTACTCTCGAACGGCGAAGAAGAAGGCAAAGGCAACCTCTTGATCAAGGATGCCGCCAAGCTTCTCGAAGCGAGCAGTCTCAACTATGTTGGCAATGTGGAACCCAAAGAGATGCTGGCCGGCGCAGCTGAAGTGGTCGTCATGGATGGCTTCGTGGGCAATATCACTATCAAGTCGCTGGAGGCTATGGGCGATCTCCTCTTCAAACTGATCAAGGCGGAATTGGCCGGCGACCTGCGCTCAAAGCTGAGCGGCCTGCTGGGCCGGCCAGCGTTTCGACGAGTCTATCGTCAGGTTGACCCGTTTGAAGTTGGTGGCGCACCTCTTTTGGGGGTGAATGGTGTTGTTATTATTGGTCACGGGCGCTCCACAGCAGTTGCCGTCAAGAATGCTGTTCGGCAGGCCAGACAGGCAGTTGCCGGCCAGATCATTGACGCCATCCGCGAGGGAGTGGCTGCCTATCAGGTGAGCAGTCAGGCCGAGCACTTCTCAGCAGAAGAGGGGTAACTCCGGCACGAAATCGGGAGAACGATATGGAACTCTTGCGTAATGGCCGCAGGCGTGTGGTTATCACAGGGTTAGGGGCGTTAACCCCGCTTGGGACTGTCAAAAGCTTCTGGGAGAACCTCAAGGCGGGTCGCTCCGGCATCCGGCGGATCCGTAGTTTTGACCCTTCCCATCTCAACGTCCAGATTGCCGGTGAGGTTGACTTTGACCCTACGGAATACATCAACTTCAAAGAAGCCCGGCGGATGGCAAGATCATCCCAGATGGCTCAGGTTGCGGCGCGGATGGCGCTGGAAGACGCTGGACTGACTCACGAAGATATCGCCGCTATCAGTGAACGCACCGGTGTTGTTATCGGAACGGGGTTAGGCGGCCATGAGGTGATTGAGCAGAGTACGTACCGCTACAAATCCAGCGAGTATCGCTTCAAGCCAAGTCCGTTCAGCCTGATCAATGGCCTGCCCAACATGCCAGCCCACTATGTCAGCCGCGAATTGAATGCGACCGGTCCCCTGTCCTGCCAGACTACCGCCTGTGCTGCGGGGACGCAGAGTATTGGCGATGGTGCGGAGCTAATCCGGACTAACCGTGCTGATGTGGTTTTCGCGGGCGGTGTTGAAGCGCTGGTTGTCGACTACGCGATCGCCGGTTTCGAGGCCATGACAGTGCTGGCGACTGGCTACAACGACATGCCGGAGAAGGCCAGCCGCCCATTTGACGCCAACCGTTGTGGCTTTGTCTTTAGCGAAGGGGCCGCTGTCCTCGTTCTGGAGTCTCTGGAGCATGCCCTCAAACGGGGAGCGCGCATCCTGGCTGAGGTACTGGGACACGCCTCGTCCTCGGACGCCTATCATGTGGCGGCTATCGATCCAGAAGGCATGGGCGCCCAGCGAGTGATGCGCTGGGCCATTGAAGACGCCCATATCCCTTTGGATATGATCGATTACATTAATGCGCATGGCACCGGCACCCAGGCCAATGATGCCATCGAGACCCATGCTATCAAGCGTGTATTTGGCGAACAGGCCTATAACCTGGCCGTCAGTTCAACCAAGAGCATGATCGGCCACTGCCTCGGTGGCGCCGGGGCTGTTGAGGCCGTTGCCTGTGTAATGTCGCTGGTGGATCAGGTCATCCATCCGACGATCAACTACGAGACGCCTGACCCAGCCTGTGACTTGGACTACGTGCCCAATGAGGCGCGGAGCGCCCGTCTGCGCGCTGTCCTGTCCAACAGCTTTGGCTTGGGTGGTCAGAATGCGGCGCTGGTGCTGGGGGCGTTCTGATCGCGTCGGCACGCCTCTTTGCTGACACAACACGGTGAGCAACAGGACGGTTTGCTCACCGTGTTCTTATCTGCCGAAATTGCGGACAGTTCTGCGCCGCGCTAGAATGGACTTCGATTGTATCATTTAGAACAATTCGAAAGCATTGAATACTCACCAGCATGGTCGGAGTGCTCGCACACACTTCTGGCTACGAACATTCCAGTGCTTGCAACGTCGTAAGGAGAACCTTATGCGGAAGCTATTCATCCTGTTGTTCCTGGGCCTGTTTCTGCTCCTCATTGCACTAGCTGGCTGTGGCGCCCCCCAGACAGCAGTGACTGAGACCTCTCCTGCTCTTACCCCAACGGCGGAAGAGTCGGTTCCTACTGAAGCGGCGGTGGAAGGTGGCGCGGATACTGTGGCAGCCGCTGGCGGAGCAGCCGATCTTCGCGTTGCCTACATCCCGGTTCTGGATGTTCTGCCCTTCTTTATCGCTCAGCAGAATGGTTACTTTGCTGAGGAAGGCGTCACGGTGGAGTTTGTCCCCGCCAGTAGCGCGCTGGAACGCGAGCAACTGCTGGTCTCCGGTGATGTGGACGGCATGCTGACCGATGTTATTGGCCCGGCTATCACAAACGCGGCAGCCGAACTGTCGGTTCGCATCGTGGCGACAGCCCGCCGTGCCAGCGAGAATGCCCCCCTGTTCCGTATCCTGGCTGCGCCAGGAAGCAACATCAAGACCCCTGCTGACCTGGCTGGCGTCGCCATTGGCATCAGCGAGAACACGGTGATTCAGTATCTGGCAGATCGCCTGCTGCGCGGCGCCGGTCTTTCTACGGGCGATATTGTCTATGAATCAGTACCTGCCATCCCGACCCGCTTCAATCTCATGATGGAAGGCCAGCTTGGAGCGGCGGTTCTGCCCGATCCTCTGGCTACTGCGGCAATGCAGGCGGGCGCCATCAACGTGCTGGATGACACCGCTCTAGCCGGTCAGCAGCTCAGCCAGAGTGTGCTTAGCTTCAGCAACATCGTACTCGAGCAAAAGCCGGAGGCTATCCGTGCCTTCCTGAGGGCCTGGAACCGGGCGGTTGAGGCGCTCAATGCTGATCCGGATAGCTATCGTCAGCTCTGGCTGGATAACATTAGCGTTCCGGAAAGCGTGCAGAACACGTACGAAATCCCGCCCTTTCCGCTTGGTGAAATCACCAGCGAGAGCGTCTGGGACGACGTCAATGACTGGCTCCTTGAGCGCGGGATTATTGCGCAGCCAGCGCCCTACGCGACCAGCGTTGACCCCAGTTTCCTGCCTGAATAGGCCCCAAACACTATGGCGTTGCCCCGCCGGACACCTCTCGCTTTCCCGGCGGGGTAACCCATCTGACGCTGCTGCCCATGATCCAGGTTACCGATCTAGTCTTCCGCTATCCAACTGGTGTCACGATATTCGACAGTTTCACCTGGCACGTCGGGCACGGCGAATCCTGGGCGATTATTGGGCCTTCGGGATGTGGCAAGAGCACGCTGCTCTACCTTATCGCGGGGCTGCGCTTTCCTATCTCCGGCACCGTGCGAGTTGGCGGCCAGATCATCACCAGGCCACGCCCGGAAACAGGGCTGATCCTGCAAGACTATGGTCTGCTGCCCTGGGCAACAATCCGGCATAATGTTGAACTGGGGCTGCGCATCCGGCGGTTTTACGGCCCGGATGGCAAGCATGCCCCGCGCGACTATGACCCGCGTAACGCAGAGGCGCGAACGCAACACTGGCTGGAGCGCTTGAACATTGCCGATCAGGCTGACAAATATCCCGGCCAGGTTTCTGGTGGTCAACGCCAGCGTGCAGCCATTGCCCGCACGCTTGTCCTGGAACCGGATTTACTCCTGATGGATGAACCGTTTTCGTCGCTGGATGCGCTTACTCGTGAGGATCTGCAGAACCTGGTCATGCGGCTCCAGCAGGAGACTGGGATCGCTACTGTCATCGTGACCCATAACATCGAGGAAGCCGTATTCATGGGGCGCAACATTCTGGTGCTGACGATGCCGCCTAACGGTGCGCCCACCACCGTGGTAGCTAATCCGGAGGCCGGGACGTTGCACTACCGCAATTCCGCCCTTTTCCTGAGCCGGACAAATCAGATTCGTCGCATGCTGGGGCTTGCCTGATGCGTTGGACTTGGCGTAGCACACTATGGGGTGTGGGGATTTTCCTGATCGGCTGGGTTCTGCTGGCTGCTGTGGTGAACCGGCCGATTTTGCCGTATCCATGGCAGGTGCTTCCAGTGTTTGTGGAGAAGTTCTTTGTGCCTGCGAGCGCTGGCAGCCCCGTGGTCCCGGATTTTTACCTGCCCATACCGCTGGGCGAACTCGGGCAGCACTTCCTGGTAAGCGCCGTACGGGTCTTGACCGCGATTGTCGTGGCAGTGTTCTTCGCAGCACCGATTGGGCTGGAGCTGGGGCAAATCCAGTCGCTTAATCAGTTGTTCTCGCCGTTGATTGGCCTGCTGCACCCTATCCCAAAGATTGTGTTTCTGCCCGTTATTCTGGTGCTGTTTGGCTCAGGCGATGGAGCCAAAATACTGCTGATTGCGCTGGTCTTGTTCTTCCAGATCCTGATCGTTGTGCGCGACGAAGCCGCCGGTTTGCGACCGGAGTTGATCTACTCAGTGCGCAGTCTGGGAGCTGGCCGACGTGCTTTGTTCCGTTTTGTGTATATTCCTGCCTCAATCCCTGCCATTTTGACGGCACTCCGCATATCAGTTGGTACTGCTATTGCCGTGTTGTTTATTGCCGAGACGTACGCCACGCGCAGCGGACTCGGCTATTACATCGTCGTACGGACTTGGCAGGCGTTACGCTATCCGGAAATGTATGCCGGGATCATGGCCATGGCGCTACTGGGACTGGTATTGTATTTTGTGATTGATGCCCTGGAACGCCACTTCAATCGCTGGCGTGGTGTGGAGTAAAAGCGCTATGGCAAATCTACAGGGGGAGGCACGCGCACGATACGTTCAGGCGATGTTCGGGCGAATTGCAGCCCGCTATGACCGGATGAACCGCCTGATGACTTTTGGACAGGATATGCGCTGGCGGCGATTCGTTATCGAGAAAGCAGCGCTCCCGCCTGATGGCCGCCTGCTCGACCTGGCGACAGGTACCGGCGACATTGCCTTCGCAGCGCTGGCGCTGGCTCCCACGTTGACTGTCGTTGGCGCCGATTTCTCTTTGCCTATGATGCGGGTGGGCCAACGGCGTGCCCAGGGTCATCGGATCCACTGGTGTCAGACAGATGCTCTCGCCCTACCCTACCCCGCTGACACCTTCGATGCTGTGGTATCCGGTTACCTGTTGCGGAATGTGATAGATCTCCCGGCATGTCTGGCCGAGCAAGTCCGGGTGACCCGGCCAGGCGGAATGGTGGTGGCGCTGGATACTACGCCGCCGCCACGCAATGCCCTGCGCCCTCTGCTGCTGTTTTACCTGCGCCATGTGATTCCACTACTGGGGCGCCTCATAGCTGGTGCATCAGATGCCTACACATACCTGCCAGATAGTACAAGGTCGTTCAAGGAACCGCAGGAACTGGCCGACCTGATGACAGGTGCCGGCCTCCTGAATGTCCGGTACAAAACATTCATGTTTGGTACAATGGCTGTACACTGGGGGCAAAAACCCTGATCACCACTGGCTCCTGCCGGGTGCATCTCGATGGCGTGCATTTTTGCAGCAGGAGTATAATCCTGGTTGATGGCTCTATCCGCGGTGGGGGAGCAGATGCAAATGACAGACGCCTTCCAGGACAAATTACAGCAAGCTTATGAACTGATCCGGCAAAATCAGCTTGAAGAAGCGCGGGCGATCCTCCAGCCGATCCTGATGAGCCAGCCGAGTGCTGATGCCTGGTGGTTGTGGGCTAATGCCGTGACCAATCCAGAAGATGCTCGCCATGCGCTATCGAAGGTGCTTGATCTTGACCCTGGTTACCAGCCTGCCCTTCAGCAACTTGAGAAGCTTAACCAGCTTTATCCTCCCTTGCCGGAGGTAGAGGCCGGTGCCATTGGATACGGCGCTGCTGCTACCGCTGAGTTTGAGAGCGTTGCTCCTGCCCCGGTTACAGAGCCGGACTTCCTCACTGAATCAGTGGCTGAGCAGCCCGCGGATATGCTCTTTGATGATACCCGTGCGGATGTGCTCATTCACAGCTTTGAGCGAGACACAGAAGCCGGGAGCCAGGAACTGGCTGCGCTTGAAACCACCGAATGGTCGGCCACGCGCGGTGTAGAAGAGGCTGCCGCTGTCGCGCCCAAGGTGACCGCGGAAAAGGCACCCCGACGCACGCTCATACTCCGGCGTGTGTTGTTGACTCTTCTGGTGGTTGTCGTGGCTGTGGGTGGGGTGCTTCTGGTGCAGAACACTCGCCAGCAAGGACAGATGCCGGCGACTGAGGTTCCGATGGTTGCCCAGCTGGCTCTGGAGCCTTCCAGTGCGGTACAAGCGGTACTGGACGCAGCTCAGGCGGCAGCCAATGCCGCGACTGCTCAACTGGGTGGGCCAGCTGCTGTCAGTTTTGAGGCGTGGGACAATGTGCCAACTTTGTTGCTTCGCGTCTGCCGGCCGGTAGGACGCGATATCCCTGCCGCGCTGGATGCCGCGATGGGGCTTGCTGCCCGGTATGGTGTCTCAGCCCAGGAGGAAATTGCCGCGGTTGGCGCCATACTGATCGATTGTGAACGGGATGATACCCTGCTCGGCGCTATGACCTCGATTGATCACGCCGCCGCCTACGCTGGGCAAACACTGGAGCAGACCGCTTTCCGTGCGACCTGGTTGTTGCTCAATTGATGCCGGTTGTGGCTATGGTTGTCGATAGGCGGGCAACCTGACTGTGAATGTGGAGCCGTGATTCTCCCGGCTCCTGACTTCGATCCGTCCACCGTGCCCTTCAACGATGCCGTAGCTGACCGCCAGACCCAGGCCGGTGCCATCCACTTTGGTTGAAAAGAACGGGTCAAAAATCTTGGGCATATCATGCTCTGGGATGCCAATACCTGTGTCAGTTACTGAAATGAGGACTTCGCTTTCGAGCTGTTCGACCCTGACCCACAGGGTTCCTCCAGCGGGCATCGCCTCCTGAGCATTAAGGAGCAGGTTCAAAACCACCTGTTTGAACTGGTCTTCATTGATCTGCACGGGTGCTGTGCTGTTGATCTCGGTGACTAGTTTGATGTTGGAACGCTCAAGCTGGCGGTCAACCAGGCGCAACACTGAACGGACAGCCTCGCCAACCTCAAGCGGCCTGAGGTCACTCGAACCCCGCCGGGAGAAATCCAGTAACTGGCTGACGATCCGCCGGATTCGTTCGACGTCTTGTTCAGCCACAGTCAACAACTCTCTGTCCACCGGTCTGTGCGCGTCAATATCCTCGATAGCCAGTTCGAGACAGTTGCGGATCGCCTGTAGCGGATTGTTGACTTCGTGCGCAATGCCTGCTGCAAGGCGGCCAAGAGAAGCCAGTTTCTCCGAACGGATTAGCTGGGACTGTGCGGCCCGCAATTCCGCCGTTCGCTCCGCAACCATGTTTTCCAGGTTAAGGGCATAGTAACGCAGTTCGGCATAGAGTTCGGCATTTCGGATGGCCAGTGCCGCCTGACCGGTAATAGACTCCAGCAGGCGAAGGTGCCCCTCATCATAACAGCCCGGTGTCTCATACCCAAGCGCAATGAGTCCCAGGAGTTCGCCATGGTGGACAATGCGGGTGCCGATCAGCGAGCGGCAACCTTCAAATAAAGGATCTCTCTGCAGCATGTCGGCGATATGCACTGAGGATTCGGCCTGCAGCAGCCAGCCCAGAATGGATTCAGTGTGATCGACTAGCGCCTGGATATCAGCTTTCTTGTAGGCGCTGTTGTGGTGTAACGCTCGCCAATCGGTCACCTGCAATTGCTGATCAAGCAGACAGAAGGCAACCTGACACGCCGGCAATTCAGCCGCACACACGGAAACGATCAAATCCAGGAGATCGTCCAGCTTGAGACGCTGGTTGAATTCGTGGCCTACCCGTACCAGCGCTTCAAGCTCTTTGTTCCGGCGTTCCAGGTCTTCTTCCAGCTGGCGGGCGCGAATCTTGCTTCTCGCCCGTGCCAGTAGTTCCTGGGGATTAAACGGCTTCAGAACGTAATCATCCGCTCCCAGCCCAAGCCCCCGGACAATGTCGGTGGGTTCTTTAGCTGCGGCGCTGATGAAGATTGTGGGGATACGCGCTGTTGGCTTGCTCTGGCGCAGCTGTTTGATGACCTCGAAGCCGTTTAAGCCGGGCATCATCACATCCATTAGAATAAGTTCGGGCTGCAGGTCCACCGCTCTTTGCAGCGCGGACATGCCATCTGATACTGCCTCTACCTGAAATCCATCGTGCTCAAACAGACGTTTGAGCAACTGCACCATGTTCTCCTCGTCATCAGCGATCAGGATCAGGCCCTTTGTAGCATCCATAGATGGCGCCTCGCCAGTGCATTAATGCTCCGATAAATCCACCTATGACGCTACCCAAAAAATCTCGGCCAGGCAAGTGTTCTTCTCCGCTGAAGCATTGTCCTGCACACAGGGTCGTTTATCCCGATACTCTGTGCTAGAATTCGAAACTGCGCGGGGTGCTTTCGAGATAGTCGGGTATGGGCTTATGGGTTCTCGTGGCTCAGGTTGGGTTGCGTTATGGGTACTGCCGATCCTGAAGGGAGTTGTAATTGGCATTACGCTGTTGGCCGCTTTCGTAGCAGGTTTCTTCTTGCGCGGTAGCCTGTTGCCTGCTACGTCCGGAGGTCTGGCGCTCGCCGATCCCCCTGAGCAATACGCGCTTCTGCAGGAAGTGCAGGGGTTGCTTGAACGCTATTACCTGCGAGAACTTCCGGAGCAGCGGACGCTTGAGTATGCAGCAATTCGAGGCGCACTGAACGCCCTTAATGACCCTTACACGTTGTTCAATGATCCCCCTGTGACCCGCAACGAGTCTGATGCGTTAGCCGGACAATACGGCGGAATCGGCGTTGACGTGCAATATGCGGCTGAGGGGAGCTACGTGTTGTATCCCTATCCCGACAGCCCTGCCCTGGCTGCCGGGGTGGAGGAAGGCGATATTCTGCTGGCTATCAACGGCCAGGCGGTTACGCCGGGCACACGTCTTGACGAAATAGTCCGTGCTCTGCGCGGTGAGGTCAAAGAAGGCAATGGTGTTGACATCCGTGTTCGCAAACGCGAAAACAACGTGGAAGTCACTTACACCGTCCTATTTGCGATCATCACGGTACCCTCCGTTATCTGGCGCACCCTGATCGAAGACCCCCGGATCGGGTACGTCCAGATCAAGAGCTTCACCAGTCGTACTCCTGAGGAGTTGCGCCAGGCGTTCGATGAACTCTTGGCGCTGCGGGTGAAGGCACTGGTTCTTGATCTGCGCAATAACGCTGGCGGCCTGCTTAAGGAGGCTATTGACACCGCTGACGAAATCCTGAATGACGGTGTCATTGTCATCGAAAAGACACGGGAGGCCGAACGCACGTATACAGCCGGCGATGGCGGGTTGGATGTTGCTTTGCCGATGATAGTTCTGGTCAATCAGGGTACGGCCAGCGCCGCTGAACTGGTCGCCGGGGCGTTGCAGGATAATGACCGTGCAACTGTTATTGGCCAACGCACGTTTGGCAAAGGATCGGTACAGCTGATCTTCCCGCTATCCGATGGTTCCTCTGTCCACATCACCTCCGCCGAATGGCTGACACCGGACCGTACCCCATTGAATCGACAGGGGCTGGAACCCGATATCAGCATGATCCCCGCCGAAGACGGGCGCGACGTTGAGCTGGACGAAGCTATCCGGCAGCTTCAGTCCCGGATTGCAGAATAAAGGTTTAGCGGTATGAATAACGCCAGATCATCCAAGCCATCCGACACCGAGGTTCTGGAGCTACCACGTCTGGGCAGCCGCCGGGAGATTATTGCCATTGTGCTGGCACTGGTCGTTGTGGCGACGGGTGGGTTTTTCGCCGGCTTTGTGGCTGGGACCGGCAGTGTTTCGGCGGATGTCGCTGTTCAGCGCGGCCCGGAGGGATTCGATGTCTTCTGGGAAGTCTGGGACTATGTGGAAAGCGAATTCTACTATGATGTCCCGGATACTGTCGAACGGACCTACGGCGCCATCAGGGGAATGCTGGAAACGCTGGGTGATGTTCACACAGCGTTTGTTCAGCCCAGCATTGCCGAAGTTGAGCGTGAAAATATTGAAGGTGTCTTCGGCGGTATTGGCGCCTATGTCAACCTGAACGAGTACGGCCAGCTTTACATCGCCTATCCCTTCCCTGATCAACCGGCAAGCCGGGCAGGATTGCAGGTAGGCGACATTGTCCTGAGCGCTGATGGCCAATCGCTGGAGAATCTGACTCTGGCCGAGGGCACTGCTCTGATTCGTGGACCTCTGGGGACAACGGTGCGGCTGCGAATCTTCCGACCGCAAACTGGCGAGATCTTTGAGGTTGATGTTGAGCGGGCCGAAATCCAGATTCCAACGGTTCGCGCTGAGATGCTTGAGGGCAAGATCGCCTATGCGGCGCTGTTCCGCTTCAATGGTGTCGCAACCCGGCAACTGGAAGCCGAGCTAACCCGTTTGCTTGCTCAGAATCCGCGCGCGCTGATTCTGGACTTACGCGGCAATCCGGGCGGGTTGCTGGATGAAGCAATCAGTGTCAGCGATCTGTTTTTACCGCAGGGTATTGTAGCGATCCAGCGCACCACTCTCCTCAAGGAACCACGTGTGTTCTACTCGGACACTGGTGATGTGGCTGAAGATATCCCGCTGGTGGTGTTAATTGACCGCGGTAGCGCCAGCGCCTCTGAGATCGTAGCTGGTGCGATCCGTGACCGTGAGCGCGGGGTGCTTGTCGGCCTGCCTACGTTTGGCAAAGGCTCGGTGCAACTCGTGCATGATCTTTCCGACGGCTCGCAGCTTCGTATCACCTATGGCGCTTGGTACACCCCTGACGAGATCGCCTTGAACAGCACGGGCATTTCGCCGGATATTCCGGTTGAGTTGCCTGCCGATGGCTTCGGCCCTGCCGATGATCCCTGGCTGGCAGCGGCTATTGAGTATATCGATGCAACGTATCCAGTGGTGACAGAAAGCAATGACTCCTAAAAAGGTAGATGATGGCCGGCTAATTATTGCCACTAACCGCAAGGCCCGTCATGACTACTTCCTAGAAGATACATTCGAGGCGGGTCTGGTGCTGGTTGGCTCAGAGATCAAATCTATCCGCGCCCGGCATGTCAACTTGCGGGATGGCTATGTGCAGATCAAGGGCGGCGAGTTGTGGCTGCTCAATACCCATATTGCCGATTACAAACAGGCCGGGCCTTACCACGGCCACGACCCCCTGCGTCCTCGCAAGCTACTGATGCATCGCAAGGAGATTAACCGGCTGGCGACAAAGATCCAGGAGAAAGGTTATACCCTGATTCCGGTAACGCTTTATCTCAAGCGTGGCAGAGCCAAGGTGGAAATCGCCCTGGCGCGCGGCAAGAAGCAATATGACAAGCGTGAGGCTATCGCCCGGCGGGATAGCCAGCGCCAGATCGACCGTGTGCTGCGAGAACGAGGCCGGTAACCACGCTCAGCCCGTCCTATGGAGATCGCCCCGTATCCGCCACTGGTGTGGCCCCGTTCCATCCGGGGGATCAATGATTTGCCGGAAGCGCAAAAACATGCCATCTACCGGACATTGCTGGCGCCGTGGCTATATTCCCGCTTCCGTATTGATCCGCAAACCCTGACCCAGGACGGTCAGCCAGTGGTGAGCATGAACTGCCCTGCTGGCAGCCGCGCTATGGAGATGAGTGTCTGGCACAGACCCGGCGCGGAAGATCCGGTCATGTACATCAACATGGTCGATACGTTCAACAACCAGTTGCTGGTCCTGCTGGTTGTGATCAACAACCCCGATTCACCGCGCTTTCCAATTGACCGGGATGCTGATGGTATGCCCACTTTCCTAGGAACACGTGGACGCAATATTTCGGCGGAAGTCGCCGCGTTGCAGGCCGGACTCGCTCCGGGACAGGTGCGTGCCGGCCTGCGCAGTGGTCGTTCCGTTGTCCCGCTCTTTGAGCAGTTCGTGCACAATATGGGGCACGAACTATTCCTGGTCGAGCCGCTGGCGTACCATAATGCTATCAACTTCGAACGATACGGATTCAATTACCTCTCTGGCAGGCAGGAAATGGAACGGATCCACAGGGAGTTCCAGCCCGGCGGTGAATTGTATCGCCGGCTGGATGGTTCGACCCCGTTTCGGCACCCTGATGCCTGGCGAACGGTACGTGGGCGCTCCTGGGCCATTCATGATGGCGTTCTGGGGCGTCCCTTCACCGGTTTTCACATGTACAAGCGTATCGGCGTTCATGCCGGCATCAATACGTTTCCTGACGCTACCTGGTAGTCTCGCCGCCGGCTGTGCCCATAATCACCTGTGGCGGATCAGGCGAGCACCAGATCGGGAGGCGAAAAGCCATTGACGCTGCTTGAATCGCCATGCTATACTGAACAGAAATTGCATACCGTTAGCAACCGAGATGGAGAGGAGTAAGCGGTCAACGTCTCCGCAGAAAGGTGGGTCACCGGCTGAAAGCCCACCGGGATGGTCCCGCTGAACGTCGCTCCGGAGTTGAAATGCTGAACTCTGTTTGGCAGTAGGCATTTCCGGGTCAGCCCGTTATCGCTCAAAGCGCCGTCAGGTCATCTGCACGGAAGCAAGGTGGTACCACGGAAGGTCTGGCCTTTCGCCCTTGGGGGCGAAAGGCTTTTTTTCTGGCACGGCAGGGAAACCGTCTGTGCGGAGAAGTTACAGGCGTCAACCGCCTGCAGGGCTTCAGACGCATGGATTCCCTGAAGACGTGGTCTGTTTTAATTGTCAAGGGAAGACGCTGCTATGACCAACGAAATGCCCAGGATATTCGACTTCCAGAATGAGGAACCACGCCTCTATCAATGGTGGGAGCAAAATGGCTGGTTCAAGCCGGAGGCTGCCCGCAATCCGGACGCTGAGCCATTTGTGATCAGCATCCCCCCACCCAATGTGACCGGTGAATTGCACCAGGGTCACGCCATGTTTGTCAGCCTGGAAGACATGATGATCCGGTACGAGCGCATGCGCGGCAAAGCGGCCCTGTGGGTTCCCGGCACCGATCATGCTGGTATTGCCACTCAGCTTATGGTTGAGCGGATGCTGGCTGAGGAAGGCACCACCCGTCAGGCAATCGGACGTGAGGAGTTCCTGCGCCGTACCTGGGAGTGGAAAGCTAAGTACGGTGGGCGCATCGTTCAGCAACTCCGCCGTCTGGGGGCCAGTTGCGACTGGGACCGCGAGCGTTTCACCATGGACGACCAGCTCTCGCGGGCCGTTCGGGAGGCTTTTGTCCGCCTGTGGGAAGATGGACTGCTCTACCGCGGGACAAGACTGGTCAACTGGAGTCCTAACCTGCAGACTGCAGTCAGCGATCTGGAAGTGGAATACGAGGAGCGTGATGGTACGCTCTACTACTTCCGCTACCGCCTCAAGTCAGACCCAGCTCACTACATCCCCGTGGCGACCACCCGCCCGGAGACTATCCTGGGCGATACTGCGGTTGCTGTTCATCCTGACGATGAGCGCTATCGCCACCTGATTGGTCAGGAGGTGCTGGTTCCCATCCTGGACCGCGCGATTCCCGTTATCGGGGACGAGTACGTGGATCGCGCCTTCGGCACCGGCGCGTTGAAGATCACCCCCGGCCACGATCCGAACGACTATGAGATCGGCCTGCGCTTCAACCTGCCGATGATCAATATCCTCAACAAGGACGGTACGCTGAACGAAAACGCGGGGCCATATGCCGGTCTTGATCGCTTTGTGGCCCGGGAAAAGCTATGGGCGGATATGCGGGCGGCAGGGCTGGTCATCAAGGAAGAGCCTTACCGCCACAGCGTGCCCATCAGCCAGCGCGGTGGTGAACTGATCGAGCCTCTGCTGAGCGAGCAGTGGTTTGTCCGAATCAAGCCTATGGCGGAGAAAGCTATCGCAGCAGTGCGCAGTGGCCAGATCAGGATTGTGCCGGAGCGTTTTGAGAAGATCTACTTCCACTGGATGGAGAACATCCGTGACTGGTGCATCAGCCGACAGCTCTGGTGGGGGCACCGCATCCCAGCCTGGTATGCTGACGACGGTGAGATATGGGTCGGGCGCGAGGATACGCCTCCACAGGATGGTCGTCACTGGACTCAGGACCCTGACGTGCTGGATACGTGGTTTAGTAGCGGCCTCTGGCCATTCAGCACGCTTGGCTGGCCGGAAGACACACCTGATTACCGGCGCTTTTACCCGACCAGTGTCATGGAGACAGGTTACGATATCCTGTTCTTCTGGGTGGCCCGGATGATCATGATGGGTCTCTGGTTCACCGGCAAGGCGCCGTTCCACACCGTCTATCTGCACGGCCTCGTCCGCGATGAGAACGGCCAGAAGATGAGCAAGACCAAGGGCAATGTGATTGATCCGCTGCAAAACATCGAGGAGTACGGCACAGATGCCCTGCGCTTCACCCTGCTGACCGGTAGCACCCCCGGCCAGGATATGAACCTCTCGGAGGATCGCATCCGGGGCAATCGGAACTTTGCTAACAAGTTGTGGCAAATGACCCGGTTCGTGACTGCCAATCTGGACGGTGAAAAACCGCTTGGTCCTCCCCCTCTGAACGCCGACCTTACCCTGCCCGATCGATGGATTCTCAGTCGCCTTCAGACCCTGATCGGCAATGTGCAGCGTCTCTTTGACACCTACCAGTATGGTGAGGCTGGCCGCCAGATTTATGAATTCATCTGGGGAGAGTATGCTGACTGGTACATCGAGATCAGCAAAGAGACGCTTTACGGCGGTGAAGCTGCAGCCAAGTCCCGTGTGCGGCACATTCTGGTGTATGTGCTGGAAACCTGCCTGCGCCTCCTGCACCCGTTCATGCCCTTTGTGACTGAGGCGGCGTGGCAGTACCTGCCCCATGAGGGCCAGGCGCTGATCATAGCCGAATGGCCAACCGTACAGCAGGCTTACCAGAATCGGAAGGCCGAAGAGGAAATGCAGGTACTGCTTGAACTCATCCGCGGCCTGCGGAATCTGCGCGCTGAGTACAACGTTGACCCTGGTCGGCGCCTGCAGGCGATGGCTCACGCCGGCACTCGCCAGCAACTCCTGGCGGACTACGCGGATCTCTTCGATCGCCTGGCCCGGATTGAGACCATCACCTTCCTTGATCAGAGTCAGCCTGCGCCGGACAAGGCGGCCTCAGTGGTGGTTGGCGAGGCAACCATCTACTTGCACCTTGCTGACATGATCGACCTGAGTGCTGAACGCGCCCGCCTTGCACAGGAGCTGGAGGCAATCTCACAGCAACTGGAGCGCGCCTCACGACTTCTCAGTAATGCGGACTTTGTGAGCAAAGCCAACCCGGCTGTCGTTGAGCGTGAAAGGGCTAAAGTGGCCGATCTGCAGACGAGTAAAGACGCTATCCTCAAGCGTCTGGAAACACTCGGCTAGTCCACAGCCAGAAACACCAGCGGGGTCTCCCCAAGACCCCGCTGGTGTTCCACCACTATCGTGAGCGGTCTGGCGATGCTTTTCTACTTACCCTGCTGGAGACGTATCCGTTTGAAGATCGCCCTGCCAGCTTCCTGAGCGGCTCGCTTGACCTCTGGGTCCCGATCAGTCTGGAAAAGCTCCTCGAGGGCGCTCAATGCAGCGGCGTCCCCTAGCAGCCCTAGCTCATGGGCGGCAGCAGCGCGAACCCTGGGATTCTTATCCTTTAGCCGTGCAATATGATATTGCACCAGATCGGGCATCGATCCTGCTCCTTATCCAACACGACTGGCATACCGGGCCGTACGTCAGCCTTATCGCTGATGTGCCATGGATTGCCAGTTTATTCATGCCAGCACACGCACGGATTCGCAGTACAAGTATAGCCTTGTTTTGGGATCGAGCCATGGTTGTAGCGCCAGGTTCTTGCCTTACTTCGCCCTTGAACGCCCCACACCCAACTGCTATAATCAATTTTGTTATGCCACCGTAGCTCAATCGGCAGAGCAGGCGCTTCGTAAGCGTCAGGTTATCGGTTCAACTCCGATCGGTGGCTCACTGGATGCCCGTCACCATAGTTGATGCGGGCATTTTTCATATCAAATCTGGTCTCCTCCCCCAGTCAATGTTGCCCTGCCCGCAATTGGAGTCCAATCCATGAGCCAACCCATACAGCGTCCGGTCACGATTGGAGTTGCCGGTGGAACTGCCTCCGGTAAGAGTACGGTATCCGCCAGGTTGCTGGAGCAAGCCGGCAGCAACAATATTGCCTATCTATCCCATGACTCTTACTACCGGGATATGGCGGACATCCCGCGCACCCAGGATGGCCGTCCCAACTTTGACCACCCCGATTCCCTGGAAACGTCGTTGCTGATCGCCAATATCCGCCGCTTGCAGAACTGGGAAGCTGTCGAAGAGCCGGTTTATGACTTCACCACATACAGCCGCACAGCCTGCACGCGCACTATTCTGCCCCAGCCCGTGATCCTGGTGGAGGGTATCCTGCTCTTTGTGGAGCCAGAGCTGCGCAACCTGTTTGACATTCGAATCTTTGTCGATACGCCGGATGATATCCGCCTGATCCGTCGCCTCAAAAGGGATATTGCAGAGCGAGGACGCACTGTGGAGTCGGTCATTGACCAGTATCTGGCCACTGTCCGTCCCATGCATCTGGAATTCGTCGAGCCAAGCAAGCGTTACGCGGACGTGATCATCCCTGAAGGCGGGTTTAACCAGGTGGCCATTGACATAGTGGCGGCCCGGATCAGATCGATGCTGGCTGACCTGCGCCGGTGAACCTCACTCCTGATCAGAAGCGGGTGGCGTAACGGCCCGCACCAGCGCCACCAGGAATGCGGATGTCTCATCCAAGCGGGCTTTCAGGTCCTTCATCTCGTTCAGCGCCATCTCAGGACGCGTTGACCATGCTCGCAGGATGATCTCAGCCTGAATGCTGGCATTGGTGATGCGCCCTCCGAGTTGATCATGAATCAGATCGGCCAGCCACAGCCGCCCCTCTCGATCTAGATGCCTGTCCAGCGCTTCCTGCAACGCCTGAGGATCAAAAGCAGAGATAGGCATACACTTCTTCCCCTTTCGATGTCGTTGTACGCTGCACAAGGGATATGATCCATTTAAGGCGAGTCTACCGACCCGGTCGCAGATTGATGGCCTGTATTCGCGGTCAGAGGTCAGTCTACCTGCGTTGCCCTGTGCTATGCAGAATGCTATAATGCTCTTCGGGGATTTGCCACTCCCAACCGTATTTCCTTCTTTGTTCGTCGCAATTGATCCGGAGAAATGTGCGTGGCGCAACCAGGTGTTACCCGACAAGACCCTGTCAGCCATGACAAACTGGAACGGCAGGTCGCTGAACAGGCGCTTTTACTTCGCGCTTCCGAATATCTCACTTCCAGCCTGGACATCACCCACACTCTCCCTCCTGTAGTTGAACTGATTCTGTTAACTGGCGTCGGGCATTCTGCTCGCCTGGTTCTTGGTGGCGTTGGCCACGAGATTACTGTCTTTGCTGCCGGACGTCTGGCTGACTCCCCAATGGTTCTGGACGAGCACATTCTGCAATTCTCGGCGGCTCCTCATGACGTGTTGACGCTTGATCCTCAAGAGTTGCCGGATGCCGTCTGGCAGACAACCTCACGGGAGGTTCCCGGCAGGATTCTTGTCTGGCCGCTTCACGCCGTGGATCGCTGGCCCGGCGTGCTCTGGATCGCCACCGATAGCCCCGCTGCCCCATCCGCAGATCATCTCTCTCTGATCTCTAGACTAGTGGCGCAGGTTTCAGCCGCTCTGATCAACGTTTCACGTTTTGACCAGTTGCACAAAGAGTACCAGCGCTTGCAGATAGCGCTGGATGATGTAGCCGATGCCGTCCTGATTATGGATCTCCAGGGAAACCTGGTGTTAGTCAACCGGGCGGCGCAAACCCTGCTGAACATCAATCCATCCGAGGTCGTTAACCAGCCGGCAAGCATAGCACTGCGGGCTTATCCAGAATTATTGGACTTTCTGAATAGCGGCGAGAACGCTATGGATTACTGGGAAGGGCCTGGACAGCGAGTGTTCTCGCCGCACTTGCGGGTCGTTGAAGATGGTGAGAACGCGGTCGGTAGCGTGCTGCTAATCCTGCGCGATGTCACGGCCAATGTACTGCTTGATCGCAACCAGCGCGAGATTGTTGACCTGATGGGGCACGACATCCATACTCCCCTTACCGTAATCAAAAGCGCGACTGATATGCTGGGCATGGCCGGCGATCTCAATAGCAGGCAGGCGGCAATGCTGGATAAGGTGCTCAGCGGAGTCCGCCAGATCACGGCCCTGGCCAATAACATCGAGGATGCTGGCCGCTGGGACCCTCAGACCGGAAGCTACCAGATGATCCGTGGTCCGGTCAATGTTGCGGCCATCGTATCCAGTATTGTAGCTGACCAACAGGATATTGCAGCCAAGCAGAATATTCGCCTCAGCACGATCCTTCCCCCTGCGGTTCCGATCATCTCCGGCGACAAACTGATGATTGAACGCGCTCTGGCCAATCTGGTCAGCAATGCGATCAAGTACACCCCTGATGGTGGTGATGTCACTGTCACCATCACAGTCACTGACAACGCGCTAACTGTCTGTGTGAGTGACACTGGCTTAGGCATCGCCAAAGAGAATCTGGACCGGCTGTTCAAACGCGGTAGCCGGATCATTACCCCGGAGATCACCAGAAAGCGGATCAAAGGTAGCGGCCTGGGATTGTTCATTGTCCACAGTGTTGCCAAGTATCATAATGGCAGAGTGTGGGTAGAAAGTGAACTGGGCAAAGGCAGCAAGTTCTACTTCAGCCTGCCGCTGAAACAGGAAGGCGCTCTCGCTGGCCAATGACCACGATGTGCAAGCCTAGCGGCAAGATCAACAAACACGCCCCGGCGAAAGCCGGGGTGCGGCTTTCAGGCAAATGACGATGACCATTCACATTCTCCCTGAAATTGTCGCAGCGCAGATCGCTGCCGGAGAAGTTGTTGAGCGCCCGGCCTCAGTGGTCAAAGAGCTGGTGGAAAACGCGATTGATGCCAGCGCCGACCACATCCACATCGATGTTGAGGAAGGCGGACAGCGTTTGATTCGGGTCAGCGATAATGGCCATGGCATCCCCTCAGCCGATGTGGCGACTGCCTTCTTGCGCCATGCCACCAGCAAAATCCAGACTCTCTCTGACCTGGATCATCTCAATACCCTGGGCTTTCGGGGGGAAGCCCTGCACAGCATCGCCAGTGTCAGCCGCCTGACGCTGATCACCCGGCACCGCGATGAGCAGGCAGGCACGCGGATAGTCATCGCTGGTGGCAAGACCCAGGATCAGCGGCCTGTCGGCGCGCCTGCAGGCACGGTAGTGACGGTGGAAGACCTGTTCTTCAACACCCCCGCACGCCTCAAATTTCTGAAGAGTGCAACCACAGAGCGCCGCCAGATCACGACACTGGTCACCAATTTTGCGCTGGCCTATCCAGCCATTCGGTTTTCCCTATCGCACGACAGCCGGGAAGTTTTCCGCACCTACGGCGGGGGCAAGCTGGCGGATGTCTTGCCTGTGGTGCTGGGAGCAGAGGCCTTCCGCCACATGCTGGAAGTGATGCCGCTGCCAGCCAGCCGTCCCGATCTTCCGGAGATACGGGTCTCTGGCTTTGTGTCTGCCCCCGACTATCATCACGCTAACCGTACGCAGATCACCCTGTTTGTGAACGGTCGCCTGATTCGGGATACAGCCCTGGCCTATGCGGTCACACAGGCCTATCATACACTCCTGCCACAAGGCCGTTATCCCATCGCTGTGCTTATGATCACGCTGCCTCCTGAAGAGGTGGATGTGAACGTCCACCCTACCAAGGCAGAGGTACGCTTTCGCAGCCCCGATGCTGTTTTTGCTGCCGTCCAGCGGGCGGTGCGCAGCGCGGTCATCAGTCAGGCTCCACCACCGGAGGTCAGACCCCATCCGGACGTTCAATGGCGCAACATGGCTTGGTCAACACGCCGTGACATGGCTCCTGCTCGCGCCGATTCAAATGAATCTAGTCGTCAGTCGTCCCTGGGTTTAGAGATTGATTCGCCCGGCTACCACGGCCAGCACGTTGCCTCCGCACAACCTGGCGCGCCCGGAAGCGCTGCGGACGATGACGAGGCGTTTCTGGCCGGTATCCCCGAGGGTATGGGGCGCCCCAGCCAGCCACGAACCTTGCCCATGTTGCGCGTGCTGGGACAGGTCGGCGCCGCCTATATTGTGGCTGAAGGACCGGCTGGGCTGTATCTGATCGATCAGCATGCCGCCCATGAGCGTATTCTTTACGAACAGTTCTTAGCTGAAGCTGTCGCCCGGCAATCGGTCGCCCAGCAGACGCTGGATTCCGTCACAGTTGAACTACCACTGCGCGATATGGCGCTTGTTCAAGAGCACCTGGAGCAACTGGCCGGTCTGGGGTTTGAGCTGGAGCCGTTTGGTGCTACCACCCTGCGCGTCCGGGCTATTCCCGCCATGCTCGCCAGAACAGACCCCACTGAAGCGGTACGGCTGGTTCTGGCCGATCTGGAAGTCGGCGCTCCACCTGGCCAGCGTAAGCTTGAAGAGATCATTGCGCTGCGTGTCTGCAAAGCGGCAGCGGTCAAAGCGGGTCAGGTTCTCAGCCTTACCGAAATGCAGGCGATCATCCGTCAGCTTGAGCGCAGTCAATCCCCTCACACCTGCCCTCATGGACGCCCCACATTGCTCCATATCAGTGCCGAGCAACTGGCACGGCAATTCGGGCGTACCTGACCCTGCTCAGCCTGTCCTTTCACATCTATGATCCGGGACGTAGTACGGGTGATGCGAGGAGGCCACAAGAAATGCCGAAGATCAAAGTCGCTGTGGCAGTGTTGATCAGCCTGATATTATTGTCGGCATGTGCAGGTCGCACAGCGGTTATCTTCGACAACCAGACGGTCTGCAGCAGCATTCGTGTCGAACTGACCAACGACCAGACCGGCGTCACTGAAATCTATGCGGTAACAGCTGGCGAGACTCTTACCGTCGACGTACAGCCCAATGTCAGCTATACCTACTACATCGATTACTCGGCCGGGAACACTCCCGGCGCAGGAAATCAGTGTTCAGGCGAATATCGCGGCCAGGTCGTCGTGCCGCTTGGTGCATCGCAGCGATTCAGCTTGACTGTGGCTACCCCTACCCCGGCTGCGCCATAGCCTCTGGCGGAAGATAGGCCTGCTCTCAGGGTGCGGCAGTCCACTGGAACGGCCGTTGTTCTCCAACAGCGCCGACCCGGAAGGCTACGTTGTCATTACCCACCCGTACGACTTCGACTTCCCACATCATCTGATGTGCCAGCGTGTCCGTTGGCTGCAGGTTAGCAGGCAGCGTTAATGCGTTGTTCCGCGTAAATTCCGTGTACACGACACCACGCGTCGTATCCGTCACCGTCACCTGATACAGCTCATCGGGTTGCAGCACGCCTACCGATACCCAGCGCAGGGTCAAAGGGCCTCCAGCAATGATGCTGCCTGCTGCTGGCCACAACAGCCGGACCGGGCCGGGCGTGGGGGTTGGCGTAGGTGTCTCAAAACCGGACGGTGTGGGTGAGAGCGTAGGCGTTGGGGTTGGCATAGGTACTACCAGCTCCTGGCCAATGCTCAACTGCGGATTGCAGTTCTCCCCGCCACTGGCGATCGTGAAATCGCAACCAAACCAGAACAACTGAGGATTCAGTTCAGCCAGAATGGCCATCGTGGTGTTGTACTGCAGAGCAATCCCGATGATGGTCTGACCCTCCTGAACCGTGTGAATCATTGTCAGCAACGGCGGTGTAGCGCTGGGAGGATTGCGAGCGATGACCGTAGCTGTGAGTTCACCGCCCGGAGGTGTAGGCGAAGCGGTGGGACGTGGGATCAGGATCACCGATCCAGGGGGTGGCAGCCGGTCCGGGTTTGGCACGTTCGGGTTCATCGTCACCACAACGCTCAACACATCCAGGGAAAAGTGCCCGTATTGCTGCACTACCGCAATGAGTTGATCATTCGGCTGGATCACATGCTCATACGGCCCCGGTGTGTCGGTGATTGTGGGGGTAGCCGAAGGCGTTACCGGTGTTGGTGTGCTGGCGGGGGTGATCTGAGCGATTGGTGGTGGCGTGGCAGTCGCCGTAGCAGTCACCAAGGGCACCACCTGTTCAGTAGCTGTCGGAGACACGGTTGGTACTGGCGGCGTCTCCACAGCCAGGGCAAAGTTACAGCCCGCCAACAATAACGCGCAACCAAGTACAGCCAGCAATGATGTACGCGATGTACGCATAAAGGCGTTCCTTATGGGCTATCCCAGAAGAACTGGCGGGTTGGCGTACTGAAAGTAACGGAAGCCAGTCCGCCACGGCTGTCAGCAGGCCCCACGGCGACCTTCCAGGTGAACTGATGCCGCTGCCCATCCGCAGGTCGCCATTCATCCGGTAGGATAACCATTGTTTCACGGGATGACAGGGTATAGGTGGTTTTTAGCGTATCATCAGTTACTGTGACCAGATACAGGTCTCCCGGGCCAAGCATACCGGATGCAGTCCAGCGCAGGGTCACGATTTCGTTGGCGCGAAACAGATAGCGATCCCCGGGGGAGTACAGGGCCGGTGCGTTGAATGTCGGTGTTGGCGTTGGAGTCGGGGTCTCGCTGCCAGAAGGCGTCGGGGATAGTGTTGGGGTTGGCGTTGGCGCAGGCACACGCAGCCGTTGCCCCTCGTAGAGTTGCACAATGCAACTGGCCCCGCCAAAGTCCTCGCCAAAGTCGCACTGCGAGAACGTCACCTCGGGGTTAAGCTGGGAGAGAATCTCCACATTGGCATCGAATTTCAGGGCGATCTCAATGATCGTCTCCCGTGGCTGCACGGTGTACCACATCACCCCGGGTTGAAGTGTTGCTGTCGGGATGACTTCGCTGATCGGAGTAAATGCTCCGGCATCCCTGGCGCCACCGAATGCCGTCAGATCAAGACTGCTTTCACTCCCGGAGTCTGAAGACGGAGCCTCAGCTGTCGGACCGGGTGTGGGTGTCGGCCAGGGGATGAGAATAACCTGACCGAGTTGCAGACTCTCAGCGGATCGCAGGCCGTTAATCCGCAGGATTTCGTCGATGACATCCAGGTCACGATGTCCGCAACGAGTCGCCAGCATGATCAGGGTATCCCCCTGCCCTACTGTTTGTTCGCAGGGGCCGGGTGTCTCAGTCGGCGATGGCGTCAGTGTGGGCGTATCGGTAGGTGTCAGCGTCGGCAGGAACAGGGTTGGTAACGCTGTCACTCCCGATCCTGGCTGCCCGCCCCCGGCCAGTGTTGGGATAGCCGTTGGCCTTCCGGGTGCCGCAGAAGATGCTGAACCAGTTCCTCGGCCTAACGCGCCTGCCAGAAGTATCACCGCCACAACCAGAAGCATGACAAACATCCCTGACCCGACCAGACTCCACCACGGGAATCCAAGTATATCAGGGGCGTACAGGTCATCTTCACCCTGATCAGAGTCATAGGCGCCACCCGGCAGTATCTTTCTGCCATCGAAGGAGCGTGCTACTTTGCTGCCAGGTTTTGCCCTGCCGGCAAGGGAAGCCCCGCATACCGGGCATTCTCTAGCCGCTGCCGGGAGAGCAGTATCACAGATTGGACATGTGATCTTATCGGCCATCATCCGCCAGACTCCGGGCAAACAGCGTCATTATAACTGGCTGGCCCAATCCTGCCACAATGCCATCGCCCTTTCCCCGCTCTTCGCGCACTTCGCCTTGTTCAACCCGCTATCTTCAACCACTGACTCTGTCGGCGATTCGATGCAGAATGCCATCCCAGGCGGCGACCGGCAACGCCAGCAGTTCGCGCAGATCGTACCAGCGAGCGTTGCTATACGCTCGCCGATCTGCCGACACACCTACTGCATCAATGCCCAGCAGATCGCATGTGAACAGGGCACGTGGCAGGTGAAAGTTCTGGGTGATCAGGACAACCCTGTCCAACCCGAATACGAATCTGGCCCGATAACAGGTTTCATAAGTACGCAATCCCTGATGATCAACGATGATGGCTTCTGGTGGCACACCATGCGCCTGAGCGTAACGGGCCATCGTCTGAGGCTCGTTATAATCAGCCGTGCGGCCATCCCCGGACATAACCAGACGATCGACCTGGCCAAGCTGATAAAGTTGAATGGCTGTATCGAGGCGATCGCGCAGCACTGCTGTGGGCTGTCCCTGGCGCACCGCCGCGCCAAACACAATCGCGGTCCGGTAGCCACCTCCGGGCGGCGGTCCCTCGGCGATTCGCGGCGCATACCGTGCCAGCACCAGGCTGCGTAACAACAGCGGCGCCAGAGCTAAAACAACAGCTACAGCGACAGGCCAAACCATCAAATACCTGCGTGCTATCCTCATACTGGCTATGATCATGCCCTTGACCGTTCGAACCCGCAAATCACGGCGAAACGCTGGCACTTCTGTTCTACCGCCTGAACATGAGACATAGATGAGGATTCCCTGCCGGATCGCGCCGATTTTGATCGAGGGGCGAACGGCGACTATAATACGTGTGGCGCGGCGGGCATCACTTCGACCATCTCCCCGCATCTGCCTCTGCGCCTGATCATCTTTTGTCAGAAGCGATTCTTGTGACCGTAAGTTTCGCTCAGGATTTGCACCCTTGAAACTCGACATCCGGACTAATGACAGCGTTTTCACTGAACTGGCCAGTTGTTGGAATACGCTTCTCCAGCATAGCCACAACAACCTGATTTTTTTGACACTGGAATGGCAACGAACCTGGTGGGAAGCCTACCATCCAGGGGAATTGCATGTCGTCGTCGGGAAAACCGATGATGGCGACGTGGTTGCCATCGCCCCCTGGTTCATTCAGCACCGCGACAACCAGAGCGTCATCCGCACCATTGGTTGCGTGGATGTTACCGATTACCTGGACATCATCGTGAAGCCAGAGTATGCTGAGAGCTTTCTGAATGCTCTGGCTGACCATGTCTCCAGTCCGCATATGCGCGATGTCGCGCTCCAACTGTGTAACATTCCGGCTAGATCGCTGTTGCTTGAACAGTTGCCTCCGCTGCTGGAAGCCAGGGGCTTTGCCACACAGGTTTCCCTGCAGGAAGTCTGCCCGGTTATCCACCTGCCGGAAACGTGGGACGATTACCTTAGCCTGCTCAACAAGAAGCAGCGCCATGAACTGAGGCGCAAAATGCGTCGTGTGAGCGAGCAGGCTGACTGGTATATCGTCGATTCCCGCCATGATCTTCAGGCTGAAACGGACACATTTTTGCGGCTTATGGCCGCCAGCACACCGGAAAAGAGCGCGTTTCTGGCCGATCCCCTGAACGCGACATTCTTCCGCTTGATCATTCCACGCCTCTATGTGGCAGGGTGGCTGAAGCTTTGCTTCCTGACCATCAATGGCGAGCCTGCAGCAGCTTATTTTAACCTGGACTACAACAACCGTATTCTGGTTTACAACTCCGGCCAGGATGTAGCGCAGTATGGCAACTACAGCGCGGGGATTGTGCTGCTGGCCTACTGCATTCGCCATGCTATTGAAAGCGGGCGTGAAGTCTTCGATTTTCTCCGGGGAGATGAAACGTACAAGTATCAGTTAGGCGGTCAGGATACGCAGGTTTTCCTGCTCAGAGCACAACGGGCGTAAGTCATGGCTAGAACCATCCAGCGTATCGCCATGCTCAGTGTGCATACCTGCCCTCTGGCCACACTTGGCGGCAAGAAGACTGGCGGCATGAACGTCTACGTCCGCGATCTCAGCCGCGAGTTCGCCCGGCAGGGCATAGCCGTGGACATCTTCACGCGTAGCCAGGACCCCTGCCAGCCGCATATTAACGATACGCTCGCTGATCGCGTGAGGGTGATCCACGTCCCTACTGGTCCTGAGACGCCGCTGGAGACTACTGCCGTCTACCCGCACCTGCCCCAGTTTGTGGACAATACACTGACCTACGTGGCAGATAACCACTTCCATTACGACATCATCTACAGTCACTATTGGCTGAGCGGCTGGGTAGCTCATGCCCTGCGGGCCGTCTGGGGTGTGCCAGTGGCCCAGATGTTTCACACTCTGGGCCACATGAAGAATCGTATTGCTGGCGAACAAACAGAGTCATCACGCCAGTTGCGGGATATCCGGGTCTTTACCGAAACCGATATTATGTCCTGGGCTGATGTGCTCATCGCGGCAACGCCTGCCGAACGTGCCCAGATGCTCTGGCTTTACCAGGCCCCTCGTCAGAAGATCCGGATCGTACCCCCGGGGGTAGACCTGACACACTTCCAGCCGATGGATCAGGCCGTCGCCAAGACTGCTATCGGTATTCCGCCGCAACATCGCATGCTGCTTTTTGTTGGACGGATTGAAAAGCTAAAAGGCATTGAGACCCTGCTGCAGTCGGTTGAACTGATCCGCAGCCATCACCCAGAAGCCCTGAGGAATGTTGATGTAACAATTATTGGCGGTGACCTCGCTGAAGCCGAAGAACCTGATTCAGAGTTGAGCCGTCTACAGGCCATGCAACAGGAGTTACAGCTGCATGGTCTGGTTAGCTTTATTGGCGCCAGGGATCAGGACCGGCTGCGTTACTACTATAACGCTGCTGAGGCCCTGATTATGCCGTCGGATTATGAGTCTTTTGGAATGGTCGCTCTGGAAGCTATGGCCTGTGGGACACCGGTGATTGCCTCAGAAGTTGGCGGTCTGGCCTACCTGATTCGCGACGGTTATACGGGCTTTCATGTGCCTGTGCGGGAGCCAGAGGCGCTTGCCCAGCGTATCCTTAGCATCCTGAAGCATCCTGATCTGCGCGCCAGTATGAGCCAGAACGCGCGGCAAGTCGCCCAGGAATATGCCTGGCCCCTGATAGCCGAGCGCCTGCTGGAGATTTTCGCCAGTTTACCGACGCCTGTGCCAGACTCGCGCAGACCGCTAACCGCCGTATGAATTCGGGATGTTGGACTGCACCGTGTCAATATAGGGTTCTTTTTCCAGCAGGGTGAGCACTTCCGCTTCGCTCAGCTTACGCTGTCCTTTGTGATACAGCACATCGTTGAAAGAGTCGTAGCGGTAGCGCCTGCTTACCCAGCCATAGGAGGGATGAAAAAAGACCACATTAAACAGGATTTCTTCTTTGTCAGCCGTCAGTCTCTCGCTTTCCAGCCATACCGGTGCATATTGCTGGAGGTGCGGGACTACTTTGGCATCGCGCTTTCTGCGAATCGTTTCCGCCGTCATTTTGGCTCCTTCGCCATAAACAGGTGGCAGCCGCAAACAGCTTTATTCTAGTGAACTGCGTCCCCGGTAGCAATAGCCGCTTTGCGCCTGTATAGACCACAAGGAATAATTTCCATGCCACGCGCGCTCCTGAGTGTTTCCGATAAAACTGATCTTCTCCCTTTTGCTCAAACTCTGTCCGAACTGGGCTGGGACCTCATTGCCAGCGGCGGAACTGCTGATGTCTTGCGCAGCCAGGGTCTGGCCGTTGTCCCGGTGGAGGTTGTAACCGGTCTACCGGCCATGCTCGGTGGCCGGGTCAAGACCCTTCATCCAGCCATTCATGCTGGAATTCTCGCGCGGGACACCGAAGAGGATATGGAAGACTTGCGACGTCATGGTTACGCGCCCATCAGCATGGTTGTCTGTAATCTCTATCCTTTTGAAAGCACCATAAGGCGCGCCGGGGTGACGCTTGAAGAGGCCATCGAAAATATCGATATCGGTGGTGTCGCTCTCATTCGCGCCGCGGCCAAGAACTTCCAGCGTGTGGCGGTGGTCACCAGCCCGCAAGACTACGGGCAAATCAGCGCCTTTCTCCGCACGGCTGGTGAGATCCCATCTGAAGTTCGCCGTGAACTGGCTGTAAAGGCCTTTGCCTATACCAGGAACTACGATACCGCCATTCACGCCTTCCTGCAGGCTGACTCGTCTGCGCTGGAACACCTGCCCGACTCGCTATCGCTGAGCCTCTTCCGGGTTAGCCAGTTACGTTATGGCGAAAACCCGCATCAGGACGCTGCTTTCTATGGCTTGCACCCAGACGCCCAACCACTGGGTGGGGAACTACTGAGCGGCAAGGAACTTTCATACAACAATCTCCTTGATCTCGATGCAGCTTGGCGAGCAGCTGAAGCCTTCAGTGATCCAACTGCCGTGATCGTCAAGCATCAGTCACCCACCGGTATTGCCACCAATGACACGATTGCCCTGGCCTTTGGACAGGCCCTGGCTTCCGATCCCATCTCGGCGTTCGGGGGAGTCATCGCGGTCAACCGCATGGTGGATGACGCCTTGGTCGTGGCGCTAAATGATCTCTTTATCGAAGCCATAGCCGCTCCAGATTTCGCTCCCTCTGCTGTTGAGGCGCTTGCACGTTCGCGCAAGAATTGCAGGCTGGTTCGGATGTTTCCCCTCTCGCGGCCAGACCGCTTGAGCCTGCGCAGCATCCGGGGGGGCTTTCTGGCGCAGACAATCGATCCCGGCGATCCGGCTGATGCTACCTGGAAGATTGTCACCAAACGCAAACCCACGCCTGAAGAGACACTAACCCTGCACTTTGCCTGGAAATGTGTGCAGTTTGTCCCATCTAACGCGATTGTTCTGGCTCAGCCTGGCGCTACGGTTGGCGTAGGCGGCGGCCTGCCCAGCCGGGTGGATGCGGCCCAGCTGGCTATACAGAAAGCAGGCGCTAGAAGCGTGGGAGCAGTGCTGGCATCGGACGCTTTCTTCCCTTTCCCTGATGTCGTGGAACTCGCGGCACAGGCCGGCGTTGCGGCGATCGTTCAGCCCGGCGGCTCTATCCGTGACGCCAGCGTGATTGAGGCTGCTGATTCCGCTGGCATTGCTATGGTCTTCACCGGAATCCGGCATTTTCTGCACTGATTGTCATACCGCGCAGGAGCAATTTCCTTAAAATCATCGTCAGATGGCCCCTGGGGGCGATCAAATGTTGGCGTGTAGCACAAATCTGCATATACTAAATGCAGCAAACCTTTTATTTAGCCAATGTGCATAAAGGAGAGAAGCTGTGGCAAGTGTGACGTTTCGGAACGTGACGAAGCGCTTTGGCGACACGGAGGCGGTCTCTCACCTCAACCTGAACATCGCCGACCAGGAATTCCTGGTGCTCGTCGGCCCGTCGGGTTGCGGTAAGTCCACCAGTCTGCGGATGCTCGCCGGCCTAGAGGAAATCACCGAAGGTGAGATCCTCATCGGGGACCGCGTGGTGAATAATGTCGCGCCGAAGGACCGCGACATCGCCATGGTGTTCCAGAGCTATGCGCTTTACCCGCACATGACGGTCTATGACAACATGGCGTTCGGCCTCCGGCTGCGCAAGACGCCCAAGGCGCTCATTGACGAGCGCGTGCGTCGTGCCGCCAAGGAGCTTGGCATCGAGCAACTGCTCGACCGTCGTCCGCGCCAGCTCTCCGGTGGTCAGCGTCAGCGTGTCGCCGTCGGCCGTGCTATCGTCCGTGAGCCTGCCGTATTCCTTATGGACGAGCCGCTTTCCAACCTGGATGCCAAGCTGCGTGTTGAGGCCCGTGCCTTCATCCAGAAGCTGCATCAGAACCTGGGCACCACCTTCATCTACGTCACGCACGACCAGGTTGAGGCTATGACGATGGGTACCCGCATCGCCGTCCTCAATGCTGGTGTGCTCCAGCAGCTCGACACCCCGTCGCATCTTTACCGTCATCCGCGCAACCGGTTTGTTGCCGGGTTCATCGGCAGCCCATCGATGAACTTCTTCGATGCCGTTCTTAAGGAAGAAGATGGCAGGCTTGTAGTGGAATCGGATATCTTCAAGGTTACCGTCCCTGCCGAGTACGAGAGCCGCTATACCGCCTACAAGAACAAGCCGGTGATCTTCGGTATGCGCCCGGAGAACATTCACGATCCCAACTACCAGCCTCCCGAAACTCAGACGGCCATCGTGGAAGCCAATGTCGACGTGGTCGAGCAGATGGGTAACGAGATGATCGTTTACTTCGAGAGCAACGGCAAGACCTTCCTGGGCCGTCTCGATCCGCGCACCAGTGCCCGCGTGGGTATGCGCATGGGCGTCGCCTTTGATATGGCTAACATGCACCTCTTCGATGCCGAGACCGACGAGGCCATCTGGCTGCCGGATGAGGTCAAGGCGGCGCTGGAGAAGTAGCCTGTTAGTACCTGTATCGCTCGAATAGAAAAGCCGCCCGGAGCAACCTCCGGGCGGCTTTCCTGTTGGATGGTAGATGCTGGACTTAATCGGTACCACGCAGTCTGGGGTCCAGCGTGTCGCGTAGACCATCCCCCAGCAGGTTGAAGCCCAGAACTACCAGCGTGATGCTGATACCCGGAAATACCATTCCCCACCATGCCCCGGTGACCAGATACTGCTGGCTTTCCGCCAGCATCTTTCCCAGTTCAGGATAAGGCGCTTGCTGGCCTAGCCCCAGAAAGCCCAGCGCTGCTGTTTCGACGACGGCCGTTCCCAGCCCCAGCGTCGCCTGGACAATCAATGGCGCGAGGCTATTTGGCAGAACATGCCGCAGGAGAATATGCCCTGGCTTGGCCCCAACACTATGCGCCGCCATCACATAGTCTTCATTGCGAATGCTGATTGACATTGAACGGGCCAACCGGGCATAAACCGGGATGTTGACGACTGCAATCGCCAGCATTGCATTTCGCAGACCGGGTCCAAAGATGGCAACCAGCGCGATGGCCAGCAGCAAAGATGGAAAGGCCAGGATGATGTCCATAAACCGCATGATCACGCTGTCGGTCCAGCCGCTCATGAATCCAGCAATTTCGCCCAGGGTTACCCCGATCAACACTGATACCGAAACCGAGAGAAGACTCACTACTAGTGAGACACTGGCGCCATGCCCTACCCGGCGCATCACATCACGCCCAATGTTGTCTGCTCCAAAGGGATGCTCCAGACTGGGTGGACTGAAACGGGCTGACAGATCCTGGTCGCGCAACGGGTTATAGTGATCCAGCAGCGGTACCAGCAGCGCCACCGCTACATAGAGGATCACAATCACGGTGCCAATCCGCGCACTTTTGTTGCGCTTGAAGCGCAGCCACAGCGATTGCCATTCTGAGAGGTACGGTGCCTCCTCTATGCCCAGCGCAAGGGGGGGTGCCTGTGTGGAATTGACCTGTCCCATACTATTCGTACCTTATCCGCGGGTTCAACCAGGCGTACGAAAGGTCAACGATCAGATTGACAACAACAAAGATGAACGTGATGACCAGCGTGACCGATTGCACGATGGCATAATCGCGCCCCTGTATGCTGTTGAACAGCCAGCGGCCTATCCCCGGCCAGGAAAAGATCGTCTCAGTCAGTACCGCGCCAGCCAGCAGCGAACCGAGCTGCAAGCCGATCACCGTGACCACCGGTAACATCGCGTTACGAAGGGCATGACCCAGAATCACAGTTCGCTCCCGCAATCCCTTGGCGCGTGCCGTCCGGATATAATCCATATGCAGCACTTCTAGCATGGCTGAGCGGGTGATACGGGCAATAATCGCGATCGGAATCGTGCTCAGGGTGACCGAGGGCAAGATCAGGTGTTTGAAGGCATCGACTAAGCCTGACCAGTTGCCGGTAAAAACGGCGTCCACCATGTGCAGCCCGGTGACTGTCTGGATTTCTACATTCGGACTCAACCGTCCAATGAACGGCAACCACCCCAGAGCTACGCCAAAGATCCACAGTAATAACAATCCCAGCCAGAAGATCGGCATGGAGACCCCGACAAGAGACCCTAGCATCGTCCCGGTGTCAATCCAGGATCCTCGTTGCACCGATGAGATGATTCCCAGCGGTACACCCACAACCACCGCAATCGTCAAGGCGACCAGTGACAGCTCGACTGTCGCAGGGAAGCGCTGCCGCAACTCATCCGCGATTGGAATATTACCGGCAACGGATCGACCCAGGTCACCCCGCAATATGTTTCCAACATAGATCAGGTACTGCTCGTAGAGAGGCCGATCCAGCCCTAACCTTGCGCGCAATTCAGCAACGTTGGTCTCGCTGCCCCGTTCTCCCAGTAGCACTACTTCCGGGCCGCCAGGAATCAGGTGCACCAGCAAGAAGACCACAATGGACGCGCCAATGAGTACAGGGAGTGTTTCGAAAATGCGCCGGATAATGTATCGAGTCATGGGCCAAGCCTCTATGCCGCAGCGACCTTACCAAAAGCCAGGCCCCGGCCGATCCGGGGCCTGGCGCAGACTGGCGCCTGTTGACGCCAGGCACAGACTGAATTACTCGACTGTCACAAACCGGATCAGCTCGGTACCCAGCGGGTTGGCGATGTAGCCGGAGACATTACTACGGAAAACCAACGGTACCTGGCTATGAGCGATGGTGATCCGTCCAACTGTCTCGGCCAGCATAGCATCCGCCTGTTGGTACAGTGGCTCACGATCGGCCTGATTCACCAGGCTACCGGCCTGCAGCAGCGTTTCGCAGATCTCCGGGAAGTTGAAGTAGCCTTCCTGAGGCTGGTTGCAGTTCTTGAAGAAGTAGCCGCTGAAGTTGTCCGGATCGCCGTTATCGCCCGTCCAGCCAAGCTGATACAGACCGATCAGGTCGCCGGTTCGGCGGCGGGCCAGGTACGTTGCCCAGTCACCCGCGTTCTCTAGCTGGACATTGATGCCAATTGCCGCCAGGTCCGCGGCCATCGCCTGGCCAATGCCTTCACCGTCTGGATTGTAGGGGCGTGTCACCGGCATCCAGAACAGCGTCAGCGGGATTTTCTCACCTTCGGCGTCAAGCATCACATTGCCCGCATCATCGAGCGGCAGCACAGTGACTTCGGAGAATCCGTTGGGGAAGCCCGCCTGGGCCAGCAACTCGACAGCCTTATCCGGATTGTATTCCGGCATCGGTACATCCGGGTTGTAACCCCACATCAGCGGTGGAAGGAACGTATTCGCGACTTCGGCCGCCACGTAGAAAGCGTCCACATAGGCCTGACGATTCAGTGCCAGCGAGATCGCCTGGCGCACGAGTGGATCATGGAACTCCTTGATCCGGTAGTTGAAGGCTAGGTAGAAGACGTTCAGTGATGGGCGGAGTATGTAGTACAGGTCATCCGAGGCTTCGATCAAGGCAATTTCTTCAGGTGTTGCGTTCTCCTTGCCATGGATAGCACCAGCCTGCAGCGCAGCAAACCGGGCGGCATTGTCAGGGATCACGCGCTGGATAATCCGTTCAACATTGCCCTCGATCTCACCCCAGTAACCATCCCACAGATCTTGGGTCACATGGTCGTCAGTCACCCACTCCACGAATTTATACGGGCCGGTGCAGACGTAACCCACGGTTGGCGTACCGTAGTCCTCGCCGTATTTTTCCAGTGCTGCCGGGCTATGAATTTCAAACATGGGCATAGCCAGGGTATTAGGCATCTGAACGTACGGACGGGACAGGTTGAAGCGCACAGTGTACTCGTCAACGATATCGATGCTCTGGATTAGCGAAGCATCATCGAAGCCATCGAACATGTACTCATAGTATTCGTACACCTGCGAGTCAAAGTGCAGAGGATGATCGGTAAGCCGCCAGACGTTGAAGTTGAAAGCGACCGCCTCGGCGTTGAATGGTGTACCATCATGGAAGGTGACGCCTTCGCGCAGCTTAGCCGTCCACACCGTCAGGTCTTCATTGGCGGTGAGTTCGGTAGCCAGGCTGGGAATCACGTTTGTGGTCGCCCCATCAAAAGCCAGTAGTGACTCGCAGCCCTGCTCAAGCACAAAGAAGGACACCCCGTCAGTCACTACGGCAGAGTACAGCTGCACCGGGTTCGTATAGGCGCCCCAGATAAAGGTGACCGGCTCCTGCGCCTGCAGCGGGCCAACAAGCGTCAAGACCAACAAGACCGCCAGCAGGACACCCAGTTTCTTGGCCATGAAGTTGCCTCCTCCTTCTAATTTTCACAAGTGAACGCTTTTAGAAAAGGCGAACAGATCGTCTTTACCGTCAAACCTCCTTTCATGCTGTCACGATCTGGGTGAGCCACGGAGAATACGTAAACGCCCGGGATAGACGTTCACCCAAGTATGATTTGAAACGCGACCTTTGTCAAACAAATAAGAGCCAAAATCGGGCAAAACATTCCGAAGGAGCACATTGATGACTCAGCGCCCGTTTTTCTTGACAGTGTGCCACCTTCTATGCTACCATGCGCGGCAGTTACCAATCGAATATTCAGAAACGGAACACTCATCCAGAGCGGTGGAGGGAACGGCCCTGTGAAACCGCGGCAACCCCTGTTGAGCTGGTTGCAACCAGTCTCAGGGAAGGTGCCAATTCCGACAGATTTCAATCTTGAAATCTGGGAGATGAGAGCAAGTCTGTGAATCATCCCGCCTGCAGGCAAGCTCCCTCTGGATCAGAGGGAGCTTCTTTTTTGGGGTGAGCAGCCTCTAGGAGTGTTCCGCCTGTTGTATCTTTGCAGCCCACAACCGGTACATCCAGGGAGGCCTGCCATGACTGTTCCGCGTCAGAGTATCCGCTCATCTCGCGCTGTTTCGCCTGTCTCATCAGCGCTGCCAGGCGCATCTACCCGCGCCGTCCATGCCGGGAGCAGCCGCCGCAAACCCCACCACGCCCTGACTACACCGATCTTTCAAACAGCGACTTTTACATTCGCCGACACGGCGGATCTGCTGGCCTTTGTGGAAGGCCGCTATAACGATGGAGAGGAACGCCGCGAGGAATACGGTCGCTATGGCAACCCGACCATCGCTGCCGTTGAGCGAAAGCTTGCTGCGCTGGACAGCGGCGACGACGCCGTGCTGTATGCCTCAGGCATGGCCGCGATTACGTCTGTGTTGCTGGCCAGCCTGCCCACCGGCGCGCATATCATCATGACCGATGATTGTTACCGCCGCACTCGCCAGTTTTGTCAGACTTACCTGCAGCGCCTGGGTATCACCACGACCGTTGTCCAGATGGGCGATTACGCCGGCATGGAAGCGGCTATCCAGGCTGGCAGGACACGCTATCTCATCTCAGAGACTCCAACCAACCCATTCCTACGGGTCGCTGACCTGAGCCGTATCGCCGAGATCGGGCGGCGCTACGGCGTGCGCACCATTATCGACAGTACGTTTGCTACGCCGGTTAACCTGCGCCCCCTGGAATGGGGCATCGATCTGGTGATCCACAGCGCCACCAAATATCTGGCCGGCCATAACGATCTGCTGGCGGGTGTTGTGATTGGTCGAGGAAGCATCCTGCAGGCCCTGCGGGAAGCGCGCGGCATCCTGGGTAGTGTCGTCGACCCGCAGAATGCCTTCTTGCTGGAACGGGGTCTCAAGACCCTTGCCTTGCGGGTGCGCCAGCAGAATGCTACCGCCCATGCTGTGGCGCAGTACCTTGAGCGCCACCCCAAGATTCGTCGTGTCTGGTATCCCGGCCTGCCCAGCCACCCCGATCACGAGACTGCAGCTGCGCAGATGTCAGGCTTCGGCGGTGTGGTCACCTTTGAAGTTGACGGTACGTTGCAGGACACCAGCCGTTTTATCGACGCAATGCGCATCCCCTACATTGCACCGAGCCTTGGCGGAGTCGAAAGCTTGATTGAACAGCCTGCGATCATTTCGTATTATGATCAATCGCCGGAAGAGCGTGCTGCGCTGGGCATCGGGGACAGCCTCGTCCGGTTGGCCATCGGTATCGAGGATGCCGAGGACATTCTGGAAGATCTGGAACAGGCCCTGCGGGTGGTCTAGTGCTGTTGACCGGCAGATTCTGCCTCAGCTAATATGGCCTGGACTGCTTCCAATGTTGGCTCAACCCGCAGCAACGGGTTGGCGTAGGTTGCGTGGATGCCTTCGATGCGGTTGGTGTGGTAATCCACAATCAGGCCAGGGTCCTTGAGCACATGGCCGGTCAACACACCCACCACGCGCTCCAAAGGACGGATGATGCCAGCTTCGGCCAGTTTACGCGCGCCCGCCAGCGCACAGGCAGACGCTGGCTCGCATCCTATCCCACTGGCGTCGATACGTGCCTTGGCATCAAGGATCTCCTGGTCGCTGACCTGCTCCACCACGCCGTTAGTCCAATGGAGCGCCCGCACCGCCTTGTCATAGCTGACCGGGTCGCCGATCTTGATCGCGGTCGCCAGGGTTTTTGCCTTGACTCGCTCATGCACAGAGAAGCCGCTACGATAGCCCCGGTAGAGTGGATTGGCGCCTTCTGCCTGGACGATGGCCAGCCGCGGCAATCGATCGATCAAGCCTAGTTCACGCAACTCCATTAGCCCTTTGGCGAAGGCTGAGCTGTTGCCGAGGTTGCCACCGGGCACCACAATCCAGTCCGGCACTTCCCAGCGCAATTGCTGCAGCATCTCGAAGACAATGGTTTTCTGGCCTTCCAGACGAAACGGGTTAACCGAGTTGAGCAGGTAGATGCCCAGCGACTCAGCAACCTGCCGCACCAGGCGCATCGCCACGTCAAAGTCGCCCGGAATCTGGATGCAGGTCGCGCCATAAGCGACCGCCTGCGCCAGCTTGCCCAGGGCAACCTGCCCCTCCTGGAAGAATACAATTGCCTGCATGCCGCCCCGCGCCGCATACGAGGCCAGGGAAGCCGATGTGTTGCCGGTTGATGCACAGGCCACGCGGTTCATCCCCAGCCGTCGTGCCTGGCTAACGCCTCCTGTCATACCGCGATCTTTGAAGGAGCCAGTCGGATTCTCCCCTTCATGTTTCAGCCATAGATGTTTGAGGCCGGCCCACTCTGCTAGGTCGGGGACATGGTAGAGATTGGTGTTGCCTTCCGGCCTGGAGATAATTAGATCATCAGCGATGTCCGGATAGACCAGCTCCTTGAACCGCCATACACCGCTACGATAGGGACTCTCCAGGGCGCCAAGTCGCGCGTCAAAGAGATCGCGGGTAACCCGTCCGCGCAGGGCATCCAGGTCATGGATCACATCCAGCAGCCCGCCGCAGGTGACACAGGTATACACAAGCCGGTCAAGCGGGTACTCTGCGCCGCAATCTATGCATTTGAGGACACTTTGCATCTTGGCCCTATCCGGGATTATATTGGCAGGTGTCTGTGCTCCGCATTGCCAGGATGATACACGATGTCTCCGTTCTCTGCGACAGCCTACGCCCCCGCTACAGTAGCCAATCTTGGCCCCGGTTTTGATATCTTGGGGTTAGCCCTGGCTTCCCCTGGTGATCGCGTCACTGTCGAACGCAATTCATCCCCCGGTGTAACCCTGAAAGCGATCACCGGCCACAGCGATTCACTGCCGCTTGATCCCGCCCGCAATACAGCTTGCATCGCCGCCAGCCATGTGCTCCGCCAGATTGCGCCGGAAGCAGGCGTTACCCTGACGCTGGAGAAAGGGTTGCCGCTGGCGAGTGGCCTTGGCAGCAGCGCGGCCAGCGCCGTCGCTGGCGCAGTCGCCGTAAACGCGTTGTTTGGCTCTCCCTTGAACCGGCTTGAACTCTTGCCGGCCTGTGTAGAAGCGGAGAGTGTGGTCAGTGGCCGCCATGCAGATAATGTGGCGCCGGCATTGCTTGGCGGCGTTGTGCTCGTTACCGGCACAACGGCTGATGCAGTTCACAGGCTACCCGCCCCACCCGGCCTGTACCTGGCTGTGGTGACGCCTGATGTGGCTGTACCAACGGCCCAGGCCCGCGCTGTCCTTCCTGCAACGGTTCCGCTGACAGCCATGGTTCACCAGACAGCACAGGTGGCTCTGCTGGTGCATGCGCTGTACACCGGCGATGTCGGCCTGCTCGCCAGGGCAGCAGGCGGTGACCGGGTGATCGAGCCTGCCCGTGCACATCTGATGCCTTACCTCACTGCAGCCAAACAGGTTGCTGCTGAAAGTGGCGCGCTCAACACGATCGTCAGCGGTGCCGGGCCTACCCTGTGTGCATTATGTGATAGCCAGCGCAGCGCCGAGAAGACAGCTGCTGCTCTTGTGACGTTCTATCAGCAGATGGGGTTGGCGGCTCAGGGCCAGGCGACCACGGTGGCTCCTGATGGCGCCCGCGTGATCGACGTGCGTTAGTACCGCTGCTGTGACTGCACCCCATACCAAGGTGTGGTAGTGTATCTTTCGCGGTTGAAATTCAGATGCCGGTTGAAGGTTGCCCATCTACGCACCAAATCGCATGTGTATTTTCTCTCAAAATGACACGCGACTTCATTCTGTTGCAGGAACATGAAAACC